>JBKEAX010000284.1:0-3375 GCA_047972825.1 Hyphomicrobiaceae bacterium
CCAGCACCAAGCCATTCAGGCCAAGAACCCAACGAGCTGCCAAAAGGCAAGGGATTATTATGCACTTCTACCAACATGAGCGAATCGCTTTGTTCATCGACGGCGCCAACTTGTATGCGACGTCAAAGGCTTTAGGATTCGACATAGATTACAAACGCTTACTGTCATACTTCCGACAGCGGGCGCAGTTGGTTCGGGCTCTGTACTACACGGCCCTTGCGGAAGATCAGGAGTATTCGTCGATCCGCCCGTTGATCGATTGGCTCGACTATAACGGCTACACAATGGTGACCAAGCCAACCAAGGAATTCACCGACGCCGCCGGCAGGCGCAAAGTCAAAGGCAACATGGACATCGAACTGACCGTGGATGCCATGCACCTCGCCGAAAGCCTCGATCACATCGTGCTGTTCTCAGGCGACGGTGACTTCCGCAGTCTGGTAGCAGCACTTCAGCAGAAGGGACGCAGGGTCAGTGTCCTGTCGACCCTGCAGACCCAGCCCCCGATGATTGCAGATGAATTACGCCGCCAGGCTGACCAGTTCATCGACATTGCCGACCTTGAAAATGTCATCGGCCGCGACCAGCAGGCGCAAAGAAGTACACAGCGCGACCGTAACTTTGGTGCGCGCAATGGCGAACCTCGCGGTAGCGTTGAGCCGGTTCCATTCGAAGATAGCGATGACCTGCCCGAAGAAGTTTGATTGATCGTCAATGTAAGCCTGAGCCGTGTTAACGTTCCCCACGGCAAAGGCGTAATTGATGACTTCAGCCAGTGGACGCGCTGCTTTTGCCGCGCTCCACATACCCGCTGAGTGGAATCGCGATTCAGAAGGCCAATTGTGGCTAAGAGGCACATAGTCGGCGCTAAGCAGGCTGATGCAAAGGCGCCCGCCAAATCGGTAATCCGCCCAATCCCGGGCGTCGCCCACCGTGCTGGACCAGAGCCTGCGCCCGAGTGTGCGCAATGTCCTCGCCTGGTGGACTTTCGCGCTGAAAATCAAAAATCTTCCCCAGACTGGTTCAACGCCCCTGTTCCCTCATTTGGAGATGCGGCAAGCCGTTTGCTGATCGTCGGGCTGGCCCCGGGACTGAAAGGAGCCAACCGAACCGGACGGCCGTTCACAGGAGACTACGCTGGAGATCTTTTGTACGCGACGCTGCTCCAATTCGGGTTTGCCCGCGGCACCTACGAAGCACGTTCCGACGATGGGCTTGAACTGGTCGACAGCATGATCACCAATGCAGTGCGCTGCGTCCCCCCTCAGAACAAGCCTACACCGGCAGAAATCGCATGCTGCCGACCATACCTGCAGGAGCGGATTTCAGCGGCCAGCAACCTCAAGGTGATCCTGGTCCTGGGGCGCATTGCGCATGATCAAACTCTCGCAGCCCTTGGTCTGCGAAAGGCTTCTTTCCCCTTTTCCCATGGGGCGCTGCATGAAGTCGGAGGCGGCATAAAGATGGCCGATAGCTTCCATTGCTCGCGTTACAACACCAACACCGGTCGCCTCACAGCAGAAATGTTTGCTGAGGTTTTTATCACCATAAGGGATGTGCTCGAAAGGGCCTGAGCCGTCAGTCACAGGGCACCCATTTCCACAACACGCCGCCACTGCGAACTTTCGCGGTGCGTCCATTTGTACGCTCTATCGCAAGCCAGAGCATTGCAGTTGCGCGCTCTTCGATGTCAGATGGGCACGGAACCTACCGCCAGACGGGTTAACCGGGTGGCGCGCCAACCCCAACGCCATTCCTCCAATGCACCGCGAGTCAAAAAATGCCGTTCGAAATTGCCCCGGAAAAGGTTGCTCACGTCATCATCCGCGCGCGTGAATATGATGCCAAGGTCGATGCCTGGAATACGGACAACGACGATGATAACGGCGCGGAGGAATCGTCCGCCGATCGTGGTCTGCACGATGAACTCGTGGGCTTCATCGACGCGCTCAACGACGACGAGCAGGTACAGCTGGTAGCGGTCTGCTGGATCGGACGGGGCACCTTCGATCCCGAAGACTTTGAAGAAGCCCTGCAGACTGCGCGCGATGAACAGGTCAATTCCGTTGCTGAATATCTTCTCGGTCAACCACTTCTTGCAGACTACCTTGAAGAGGGGCTTGAAAAGATGGGTGTCTCCATTGAGGACGCTGAAAGCGATGTGTTGTAGTTGCAGCTGCTTTTGCAAACGCAGCATCCCACAGGTTCCGCTACTGCCCTGGCTGCGCAACACGACAAATGGAGAGCATTGCAGCAACGATTGTATCTTGCAAAGGTGCCCGCGAACTTCATAATCTCCCGGTAGTTTTACTAGCTAGAGCATGTTCAGCCGAACCGCGTACACTTCGGCTTAACATGCAATGGTGCGGCTGGCGTCAGATGATACTTGAAGACCACCAATCGGTTTCCACACTAACCCTTCCGCGTCGGGCCACTTTTGAAGGCACGATACGATTTCCCGGGCCGGTTATTATTGAAGGCACACTCATTGGAGAAGTTCGTTCCGCATCCGTTGTCGTTACCGAACGCGGCCTGGTCGACGGATCAATCGGAGCGGGAACTGTCACTGTCCTTGGCGAGGTGACAGGTGACATCTACGCGGTCAACCTGACGCTGAAGACGGCTTGCACCGTTTACGGCAGCATCTACCATCGGCACTTGACGCTGGAGAACGGCTGCTATTTTGAAGGCAAATCCCGCCGCCACAACGAACCGCTCGCCATGGCGCCCGGTCCGGGCGTGCAGGCCTAGGGTCCGGACCCTAGGGCATGTTCTTCACGCCGAGCCGCGTACACTTCGGCTGAACATGCATTAGCGAAGTTCCCCCTCCTTGTCCAAAAGATTGAGCACCTCACGCGCATGCGTGTGCGGCGGGTGGACTGGATAGATGCAAGCCGCAACGCGGCCATCTGCAGCAAGAACAGTCAGACGCTTTAAAAATGTAACGCCGCCTGTCTCAAAGCGCGGCAGCGATAACGCATCGGCGAACTGCAACCCCTCGTCAGACAAAAGCGGAAACGTCAGCCCTGCGCGGCGCGCGAATGCCTGCTGGTCGGCACTGCTCTGCCCGCTCAGCCCGAATACCTTCACGCCCTTAACGGCAAACATCGGCATCAGATCGCGGAACTCCTCGGCTTCGGGCGTGGAACCGTGCGCGCCGGGAATGGCGTCCCATCCCGGCGGGTTGGGTTGCCCGGAAGCGCCCGTGAATGGATAGACAAAGATCACTGAGCGGCCAGGCAGCTTGGAAAGATCAATACCAACCCCAGCCGAGGATGGCAGCGAGATTGCCGGCAACGGTGTCCCAGCCACGAGATGGCTGGCCCGGCCATCATCATCAGGTGCCGGCCAGGGCCAAGGTTCATGCATTTTTTT
>JBKEAX010000297.1:0-1562 GCA_047972825.1 Hyphomicrobiaceae bacterium
TTTCTTCCTCCTTAGCGGGCCGCGTGTGGCCGTCGCTGTTGGAGGGAATCTAAATATGGAACAATCTTGCCGGTAGATATTGAATGTTAGACAGAGCGTTCTAAATCTAGGACGCTGGGCATATGCGGCACAGGCAGATCAAACGCTTGCCGAGGAAATGCCTGGCGTCATGGAGTGAGCAGGCCGGATTGCAGTGAGCATGTATCCCGGGGCCCTTTTAGATAGGGAGATTCGAGGTGAAGGAAGCATTGGCAGACGACCGTCGCCCAACCCCGGACCCAGCCGAGGAGAATGCGTTCTTCCCGTCTCCATATTCGTTGAGCCAGTTTACTTCGGCCAAATCGGACCTAAGCGACGCGAACTACCCCAATGCCTACACGGGCAACCGCTTTAAGATCCTGCTGATCGGTGCGGACGAGCGGTACCTGAAGACGGACAACGGTTCGCTGTTTTCAACCGGAAATCATCCTGTCGAGACGCTGCTGCCGATGTATCATCTGGACAAGGCTGGCTTCAGTTTCGATGTCGCGACACTCTCGGGCAATCCGGTCAAGTTCGAATACTGGGCGATGCCGCGCGAAGACAAAGAGGTGATGGGGCTTTTTGCGAAATACCGCGACAGGTTCCAACACCCCTTGAAGCTTGCCGATGTCATCAAGCAGGGGTTGGACGGGTCAGATTATATCGCAGTGTTTATTCCTGGCGGCCACGGCGCATTGATCGGCCTTCCCGAAAGCGAGGATGTGAAAGCCGTTCTGGAATGGGCAGCGACGCGGGACAAGTTTGTTGTTTCTCTGTGTCATGGTCCGGCAGCATTGCTGGCCGTGGGTGAGAGCGACATTTATCGCGGCTACAAGATTTGCGCCTTTCCCGACGCGCTGGATGAGCAAACGCCCGATATTGGTTACATGCCAGGGCATTTGACCTGGAAGTTTGGCGAGAGATTGAAATCTATTGGATTTGAGATCATCAATGATGGCATCTCCGGTGCAACGCATCAGGATCGCAAGATGCTGACCGGTGATAGCCCGCTTGCAGGCAATGCGCTCGGCAAACTCGCCGCTGCAGCTTTGCTCAAAGAAGTTGGCGGCGGTTGAACCGCCCCATCAACCGCCGCGATAAAGAGCAATGCAGGACCTCAACGATTTATACCTGTTCGCGCAAGTCGTAGAGCATGGCGGTTTTGCTGCCGCCGGTCGCGCGATCGGCGTGCCTAAATCCAAACTCAGTCGGCGTGTGGGGGAATTGGAGGTGCAACTTGGTGTCCGCCTCATCCAACGCTCGACCCGCAAGTTTGCGGTCACTGAAATCGGCGAAGAATATTATCGGCATTGCGTTGCGATGCTGGTGGAAGCCGAAGCGGCACAAGAAGTGATTGATCGCTCGCGCTCCGAGCCGCAGGGCATCGTTCGTGTCAGTTGTCCTCCCACTCTCGTCTGCTTCCAGGTGGGGGACATGATTGCGCGGTTCCTGGCAGCCAACCCTCGCGTTACCGTTCACCTTGAGAGTACCAGCCGTCGCGTCGACCTGATCAGCGATGGTATCGACGTGGCGATCCGCGT
>JBKEAX010000298.1:0-6386 GCA_047972825.1 Hyphomicrobiaceae bacterium
AAGCTTCTCCCGTCATTGAGACGCTATCAGCCGTAACAACAATCAAATCGGCCTTGGCCAGGAATCGTGCGTATGGGTTTTCGCCGTCACCGCTGTACAAAATATGCGCATAAGGTTTCAGTGCATCGATTACCGCGCTGAGTACAGCTTGCGGTGTGCGCCGCGATGGCGTGACCATAAAACTCGCACCGTCTTTTCCCAGTCGATCAATCGCAGCAACCAGGCGTTCGATGTCATTTCCAGTATAGCGCCAGACTTTGGCTGCTCCTCCAATTGCCAGCATGACGCGCGGGCCGGGCAATACGTCGAGTGCAGGGTCAGTGGCCGTCCTCAATTCTTCAAGCAGGCCGGACGTGAACCGGTGCGGTGGTGTCAATGTGGTGACAACGTTGATGCCTCGGCGCCGGTCATGCTCAGGAACCCATATCAAATCGGCGATGCGGTCAGAGGTGTGCGGATCTTGAAGCGCAACCGTGAATGTTGCCAGGCCAGAGCGTTTATGGACACGCCGCAACGCAGGCATGGCCGTCCGCCCGATACCAATAGCAATTGCCGGCCAGGGTGGTTCGCAGGCAAAGTCACCTGGCGGCGGTCCCCACGGTGCCAAGTGCTTGATAAGCCCCTGGGCGGCGACCCGGCGCCATGTGAAGGCGACCCCCAGCGCCTCAGCCACACCCTGGGCCTGGGCCTCATGGCCCGCCTTGCCATCGGTTATCAGCCAAGCCTGCGCGCCTTGAAGTGGCTTCATTCAGCACCTGCCCGCTTGCGCCTTTCAAGCAATGAGGCAGAGTAATAATACGAATGTTTTTGGGCTGAAATCATTTTGTTCCTTGCTTCGTTACCGCTCATGAAAGTAGCCTGCTGGAACCTCACTCCATAATGTCTGCCGCCTCAACCCTATCCTTTGTGCCTTCTCCCTCTGCCCTTTGCCGGCAAGAAAGCCAAACCGCATGACACTTCGTCTCGATGCCATCGATTGGCGAATTTTGAAAGAGCTACAGGCTGACGGACGTATGACCAATGTGGCGCTGGCCGCCCGTGTCGGGCTTTCCGCGCCCCCCTGTCTGCGGCGCGTGAGGGCTTTGGAAGAAGCCGGATTGATCAACGGCTACACGGTATTGCTCGACGAAGCAGCACTCGGTTTCACGCTGACAGCGTATGCCATGGTTGGGTTGCATAACCAGGCTGAAGCAGATCTGCACGCCTTTGAAAACAAGGTTCTTGGTTGGCCGATTGTGCGCGAAGCCTACATGCTGTCGGGCGAAAGCGACTACATTTTGAAGTGCGTGGCCGCCGACTTGAGAGCTTTCCAGTCCTTCGTGCTGGAAGATCTGACTGCCGCCCCCAACGTCGCCAGCGTCAAGACCTTCCTCACCATCCGCCGCGCCAAACGTGAACCGGGTGTGCCGATGTCCGAGAGGGAGTGAGAGCTTTATTCAACCACACTCCCAAAAGGCGAAAGAGGCAAGTGGGCGGAGCGCAGGACATGCCGGGCATATTCAAGCGAAGAACGCGCAGCATATTTCGTCTCGGCTGACGACCCTTCGGGCAGTGCGGGTTTGCCCGCCTGGTGCGTTGCGCTCGCTTGGAAATCAACCAGATTTCCGGCCCTCGCGCGCCTGCCAGGCAAACAAACCCGGACTGTCTTGGACCTATTGTTATTGAGTCCGGACCCTAGAGCACCGGGCGACAATTGTGAACCATTCTGCTGAGGTGAATTGGGCTCAAGATCGAGGTAGCCGTCGCAGGCCATAGCAGCGCTACCACCGAGCCGGACGCCGATGAAATTGGAGCAAATTCGCCCGACCTTACAGGTTTCCACACTTCAGCTAAACATGCTCTCTATGGTTTCTCGTGATCTGGGCAAGGAACTTGAAGTGTGACTACGAAAAAGACTGCGGTAGTGCTCGGCGCTTACGGACTGATCGGCGCGGCATGCGCGCGATCATTGGCAAACGCAGGCTTTCATGTCGTTGGCGTAGGCCGCTCCAGGACCACCGCACATCGCGTTTTACCTGATATCGAGTGGCATATACTCGACTTGGCAACGGCCCACGTCGATGATCTCAGAACGATCGTGTCTGGTGCCGATGTCGTGGTGAACGCAGCCGGTGCGCTGCAGGATGGTCTCAAGGATAATGTTATTGCCATTCACGAGACGATGATGCGGCACCTTGTTGCCGCGCTCCAAGACGCCGCAACGCGCGTCATCCAGATTTCGGCGGCGGGCGTCAGCGAAGATGCATCGACCGAGTTCTTCAGATCAAAGGCGCGTGGCGATCGCGTGTTGATGACGTCGGGCCTTGATTGGGTGGTGCTTCGGCCAACGCTTGTTATCGCGCCCCAGGCTTATGGCGGAACGGCCCTGCTCAGGGCGAGCGCTGCGATGCCGTTCATTGAATTTGCCGTTCTGCCCGCTTCACGTGTGCAGACGGTTTCGCTCGATGATGTCGCAGACGCTGTGGTATCGGCCGCGCGCGACGAGATCGCCTGTGGCACGGTTGGCGAGTTGACGGAGAACCATAACCATGGTTTTTCTGAATTGGTTGGCAGCGTGCGAGGCTGGCTCGGCTTTACCCCGTGGCGGCTCCGCATGACCGTGCCCCTGTGGGCTATCAAGTTGCTGGCGCGGGTTGCAGATGCGCTTGGGAGCCTGGGATGGCGCTCCCCTTTTCGCACAACAGCGATAACGGTGCTTCAGGACGGCATTCGCGGCGACCCGGCCCCATGGATCGCAGCAGGTGGCGCGCCCTGCCGTTCGCTGGATGAGACATTAGCCCGCATGCCCGCAGGCATTCAGGAGCGCTGGTTTGCACGGCTCTATCTCTTGCTGCCGGTCATCATCGGCACGCTTGCCGTATTCTGGTTGCTGTCAGGCCTCATCGGCCTGATGTACCACGCTGCAGCAGCCAAGATACTGACAGAGCATGGCTTTTCTGACCTGATGGCGAACTTTTTTGTGTCTGTGGGAGCGATCGCCGATATCGCACTGGGCGGCGCCATTGTAGTCAGGCGTTTTGCACGGAAGGCGGCTCTTGGCATGGTGGCGGTTTCGCTTGGATATGTGGCCGCCGCAACGTTCTTTACCGCTAGCTTGTGGGCCGACCCGCTTGGCCCCTTGGTGAAGGTCTTGCCGGGCATCGTCCTGGCGCTGGTTGCTGCCGCACTCCTGGATGAACGATGACCTATGAAATCTTGAAGTTTCTGCATGTTATAGGCGCCACGGTGCTTCTGGGCACGGGCTCTGGCATCGCCTTCTTTATGATCATGTCGATTCGCAGCCGCGATCCAGCGCAGATAGCGCACGTCGCCAGCATCGTGGTTATTGCCGATACCCTATTCACAGCCACTGCCGCCATCGTGCAGCCAATAACCGGCCTTGCCCTGGCTTGGACCGTCGGCTGGCCGTTGTTGTCTGGCTGGGTGGCGCTTTCTGTTTTGTTGTATGTGGTGGTGGGGGTGTGCTGGCTGCCGGTGGTGGCAATCCAAATCAAAATGCGGAACCTGGCGCAAGGAGCCCTGACAACGGACACCGAGTTGCCACCGCAATTCTGGCAGCTTTACCGTATCTGGCTGATGCTTGGATTTCCGGCCTTCATCTCGGTTTTAGCTATTGTTTGGCTGATGCTGACGAAGCCGTCATTCTAGAAACGTGCTTTTCAATTCGAGATCGCCTTCACGTTGTTTTTCTATAAGTTCTGTTTTCAACAATTCTTCAAATCCGAATGTCTTTTGCAAAGAATTTCGACCGCTGCACTGAAAGCCTGTGAAGGCATCAAACAAAAAAACGGAGAGACGCCGCTCCCCGTTTTTAATTATTTGGCAAATACCGTTCCTGGATACCGTAAAAATACGGTTTTATCAGGCGGCGACCGTATCATCATTCGGGTCGCGCAGAACGTAGCCACGTCCCCAGACCGTTTCGATGTAGTGCTGGCCACCCGTTGCCGTCTGCAGCTTCTTGCGGAGCTTGCAGATGAAAACGTCGATGATCTTCAACTCGGGCTCGTCCATGCCGCCATAAAGATGGTTCAAGAACATCTCCTTGGTCAGCGTCGTTCCCTTGCGCAGCGAGAGCAGCTCCAGCATCTGGTATTCCTTGCCTGTCAGATGCACGCGCTGGCCGTTGACCTCGACCGTCTTGGTGTCGAGATTGACTTTGAGATCACCCGTTTCAATAACCGACTGTGCGTGCCCTTTCGAACGCCGCACAATTGCGTGGATGCGCGCCACCAGTTCGTCCTTGTGGAACGGCTTGGTAAGATAGTCGTCGGCGCCAAAGCCGAGACCGCGCACCTTGTCTTCAATCCCCGCATGCCCTGAAAGGATCAAAATCGGTGTTTGAACCTTGGAAACACGAAGCATCTTCAAGACGTCGTAGCCGCTCATATCGGGCAACCCAAGGTCCAGAAGAATAATGTCGTAGTCATAGAGCTTGCCGAGATCCACACCTTCCTCGCCAAGATCCGTCGTGTAAATATTAAAACCTTCCGACTGCAGCATCAGCTCAATACTTTGAGCCGTCGCGCCGTCGTCCTCGATCAATAGAACCCGCATGTTCGTTCCTCTCTTCCCCGGTTTTCCGACCGGGCCCGCTGCCCCGACATGAAGAGAACGCAAACAGTTCTCGATAAGCCATCGTTAGGAAAGTACGCGGCAGAGGTTAACAAACCCTAATTTTGTCTTGCACCATTGCTCCAAATACCAACCCCAGGTGAAGGACAATCTTCATATACCCAGCCTGCCCACCATTTCGCGCCCCTGCGACATGGCAGTTTCAGCCAAGGCCAGCCAAGACTGTCCTCGAACCGGATAGTGCCGGAGACATGACAACTTTTGGGAATATTAACTTGCGCCTACAAAGCGTCGTTTCGTGCAACCCTCAGCAATTGTCCGATTTTGGATTTTTGCTTTGTGTTTGCCCAGCACGATCACGACACGAATCTAGAGGTAACAGAATTCGCCGCGCATCCACAGCTTTGTTACTTCTTTTTTCTGCCGCATTTGCCTCGAAATGAAGTCAACGGCCCAACAAGTTGCTTTACCGCAACTTAAATGTCCTGTGGCATAGTCATTCCCAACAAATGTTGCGTGTGCAGCGCAAGTATTTGACAAATAAAAAGTCGCGGGGGCGTGCTTCGCCGTTCCTGACACAGGGTTTGGCATGGATTTTGATTAATTCATGTTACGTGTTCGAATTTGTTTTGGGGTATCGAACGATGAAGTCACCAGAAATTGCGTCGCGCGCCATGCGCTTTGAAGCTGAAGAGAAAACCCGCAAGGTTGCGGACCTTGAATACATGATCAATGAGTTCGAGCAGATCGCTGCCGATCTTGAGCGTCAAATCAAGGCCGAGGAAGAACGCACAGGCGTTCGCGATCAGGCCCACTACAATTATTCGACGTTTGCCCGCTCCGCGACACAAAGGCGCGAAAACCTGCTGGCCTCGGCCGAAGGGCTCAAAGAGCGTCTGGATAGCGCGGTGCGGGAACGGGACGAGTTCCTGGAACAGGTTGACCGCCATTCGACTGTCGAGCCACGCTCGAATATGTCAGGACGCCGCACGCGTGGAGCAGCGACCACCCATTTGCGCTGACCACCCATCCAATTCTGGTTCGGCATGGCGCCGGCCCAGGTGTTGCGTTTCTACACTGAACGGTATTCAAGTCCGCTTCCGGGCATCGGAGGCGGGCTGTTAGTGTGTTCAAACGTTCCAGCACCCTTGCTCCACCCCATATGAGCGCCTATGCAACAAGTAGCGACTGGCCATACGAAGCCGCCGCTTGGGGTGGCAAGATTTCTGCGGCACCTATCAAAAGTGTTTTGGGGATGAGATTGGGGGGATAGGCGCACATGATCTGTGCAGCGAGCCAGAACCCGACTCTTGCAAATGGGGTCGAGATCAGTCCCAAGCGTATTCTGGCGATATTCGCACCCAGAACCAGGCTTTGGGCGGCCACGAGCGTTATTTCCTGCCTGCTTGCCGGTTGCACGAATAGCGGCAGCCTCTCGACTGCCGCTTTGCCAAAAATCCCGGACCTGCCGAAGGTTTCGCTACCAGAGCCCCCACCTCCGGTGGTCGGCACCCCAACCGAGGTTTATGAGCGCATAGGCCGTGGAGCGATGTCATGTTGGTTTGGCTCCAAAGGAACCTTGAAATCAACCCACATCTACGATGCCGTTGCCGAACCTGCGAGCCAGGGTGGCCGAGCCGAAATCAACATCCGCGCGCGGAATGAGGGTCCGCAAGGCGTCCGTGGCGTCAAGGCGTTCGTCATTGTCATTGCGCCAAGCGGGGACGATCAGACCAGTGTGACCAGCTCCAATTTGAAGCTGCCGAAGGATGAAGGTGATCTCATGTCGAAAAGCGTAATGGCCTGGGCCA
>JBKEAX010000352.1:0-1668 GCA_047972825.1 Hyphomicrobiaceae bacterium
ATCAACTGAGCCTGCGTGCGGGCATTGAATTGTCCTATTGGGATCTCAAAGGACGCGAGTGCAAGGCATCCTACGACACCAAACGAGCGTTACTCGGCGCGATGGACATTTCCACTGCGAGCGAAAGCGAAGCGCGTGATGGTCTGCACAAGCTCAACGATGACGCGTGGCGCCGGTTACTTTCTCCCGCAACGGTCTTGCGCCTCAACGACAACGCCAGTGTCAAGCCGTTGACGATCAATCTACCTGCCGAACTCGCTGGCCGATCACTGGCATGGCGTATCACGCTTGACAACGGCGGCATACGCAGCGGCGAAGCAAGCCCGCGCGCGCTTCAAATGATCGACGCACGCCGCGTCAATGGTTCCGATATTTCCCGCCTCGCATTGCCGTTGCCAGCCGACCTGCCTATCGGCATGCATGAATTGAGCATTGAAATCGGCAACCGTCACGAATGCGGCACCTTGGTACTTGCACCACCCCACGCCTACCGTCCCGACTGGTTGGGTGCGGGGGGGCGTAAATGGGGGCTGGCGTGTCAACTCTACGGTCTGCGTGGAGGCAACACCAAGACCACACACGCTGACTTCGGCATTGGAGAACTCTCACATCTTGCGGATCTTTCGCGACGGGTTGGCGAGGTCGGTGGCGCAGCCCTGGGCATTAATCCACTGCATGCCCTGTTCTGGTCCGACCCACAGCGTGCAAGCCCCTATTCGCCATCAAGCCGACGGTTTCTTAACCCACTCTACCTTGATATTACCGCCACCCCGGAATTCGCCAGTTGCGAAAACGCACAGGCCATGTTGGCCTCAATGCCGCAAACCGTTAGCCAAGGCGACCTGGTGGACTATCCGGCCGTCGCCTCTGCAAAACGCGAACACCTGAAATCTTTGTTCCAGCGATTCAAAGATATGAACCCGGCTGGCGTTCAAAGTCCGCGGCGCGCAGCCTTCGATGCGTTCGTTGATGAGGGCGGAAGCGCACTTCATAACTTTGCGATTTTCCAGGCCCTCGAAGAGCATCTTGGGAGCCCTGCCCGCTGGCCTGCAACGTATGCGAGTTCCCAGACATCGGCCGTCAAGGCGTTTTCGGAAGAACACGCCGATCTGTGTCAATTCTTCAAGTATCTGCAGTTCGAAACCGATCGCCAGCTTGCATCGGCCGCGCACGCGGCGCAATCGGGCGGTATGCAGATCGGCCTTTATGGAGACTTTGCCGTTGGCGCAGCGCCCGACGGTGCAGAAGCGTGGAGCGAACCTGATGCATTCGCAAGCCCGTGCCTGTTTGGTGCTCCGCCCGACCCGTTTTCCGACGAAGGCCAGGACTGGGGCATGCCGCCTTTGAACCCACACCGGCTGACAGAGTCTGGCTATTGTGACTTTGCCGCCCTACTCGAAGCCAACATGCGCCACGTTGGCGCCTTGCGCCTTGATCATGTGATGTGGCTGGAGCGCATGTTCTGGATACCTGAAGGCGGCACGGCAAAAGATGGTGCCTACGTGCGCTACCCGCGAGAAGACCTGTTGGGCGTTCTGGCCCTGCAGAGCCATCGCAACACGTGTCTGGTTGTCGGAGAGGATCTTGGCACCGTCCCGCTGGGTTTCCGCGAGCGCATGGAGCCCGAATCCATTCTGTCCTATCGCTTCCTGCGCTTTGAGCGATTCC
>JBKEAX010000376.1:0-4276 GCA_047972825.1 Hyphomicrobiaceae bacterium
GCCGAGCCACTTTATCTTTTAAAGGCGCCGAGCGCTTTCATGGGCCCTGGTGAGCCCATTCGCCGCCCAACTTCGTATGACGGTAAAATCGTTTACGAAGGTGAGCTTGGCATCGTCATCGGCAAGACCTGTTCGAATGCAAGTGAAGCCCAGGCGGCGGATGCGATCTTTGGATACACCTGCATCAACGATGTCACTGCGGCTGAAATCATCTCGAAGGATCCAACGTTCGCACAGTGGGCGCGCGCCAAGAGCTTCGACACGTTCGGCATATTCGGTCCAGCCATCGCCACCGGCCTCGACCCCGCCAAGCTGAGTGTGCGCACCGTACTTAATGGGGCGGAGCGGCAGAACTACCCAATCAGCGACATGATTTTCCCGGCTGCGCGCCTCGTCTCGATGATCTCGCTGGATATGACATTAAATCCGGGCGACGTGATTGCATGCGGCACGTCTGTCGGCGTTGGCGCAATGAAGGATGCAAACAACACCATCGAGGTGACGATCGAGGGCATCGGCACGCTGTCGAACACCTTGGCGCAATAGTCATCAAACAGAGTGCGCGGCAACCGTTGCAATCAGACTTGCGACCGTTGCCGCCACAGCCATCGCGTGATGGGGCTGTAGGCGAACCAGAGCATAAAGACGTTGGGAACGATGAAGACGGCCAGCACCGTGGCGAGCGCCCCTGAAGGCAAGGAGCCTAGCCACCATAGCAAGTCCCAAAACATCAACTCGACCGTCAGCACTGATGCTCCGTGGAGCATCGGCATCAGCAAGTAGATTGCAAACGAGAAGACAGCCGCGACGAAAAACGAACTGGTTATGAGCATAACCAGCCGTCTGCCTGAGGCCGGGGCATTTATCCTCTTTGCATCACCCAGCCCGGCCTGCGCGCCTGCTGCCAGCATGGCGCCAACCGATGCAGCGGCGCTACTCAAGAGGCCCACCAGCATTGCCACTACGTACAAAACCACCAGAGCAAAAATGTACGACGCAGCGAACACCATAAGCGTGCGGAGAATGGATGGATCGGTGGTGCCATGACCGGTCGAAACCATGCCGCTTCTCCAATTCTTTGTCTTCAGGCGGTGTTATCCACCAGCCTTTGCGTCTTTCACCACCCGAATTGATAGTTCGCGCAGTTGCTTTGAAGAGGCTTCAGACGGAGCACCCATCAACAGATCCTGCGCCTGCTGGTTCATCGGGAACAAGGCTACATCGCGCACAGCCTTCGAGCCAGTCAACAGCATTACAATCCGCTCAAGCCCGGCCGCCATGCCACCGTGCGGAGGCGCACCGTACTTGAATGCCTTCAACATGCCGCCGAAGCGTTCCTCGACAACCTCTGGCCCAAGTCCCGCGATACCGAACGCCTTGATCATGGTGTCAGGGCGATGATTACGCACCGAGCCTGACGCAATCTCATAGCCATTGCAAACGATGTCGTACTGGTAGGCCTTGAGGGACAGAATGGCGTCCTTGCCGGCTTCCGCCGCGGTGTCGAGCGCTTCTGCGCCACCTTGCGGCATTGAGAAGGGGTTGTGTGAGAAGTCGACCTGCTTGTCGTCCTCGTTCCATTCATACATCGGGAAGTCGACGATCCAGGCGAGCGCGAACCGGTTCTCGTCGATGAGCTTCAATTCCGCACCGACACGGTCGCGTGCATCGCCTGCAAACTTGGCAAATTTGGCTGGCGTACCGGCGGCAAAGAAGACGGCATCTCCGTCTTTCAATCCCAATTGCTCACGGATGGCCTCACCGCGCTCAGGTCCGATGTTCTTGCCGATGGGACCAGCCGCCTCTAACGCCTCTGCACCTTCAGCCTTGCGATAGAAGATATATCCCAACCCGGGCTGGCCTTCGCCCTGCGCCCACGAGTTCATGCGGTCGCAAAAGGCGCGGCTGCCACCCGTTGGTGCCGGGATCGCCCATACGCGCACAGCCGGGTCCTTGGCGATCATGCCAGCGAACACCTTGAAGCCCGAATCGCGGAAGTGCTCGGTGACGTCCTGCATTTCGATCGGGTTGCGCAGGTCCGGCTTGTCGCTGCCGTACTTGGCAATCGCCTCGTCATAGGGGATGCGCGGCCAAGCCTTTGTCACCGGCTTACCCTCGGCGAACGTCTCAAACACGTCCGTCAGGATCGGCTCCATGGTTTCGAAGATGTCGTCCTGGGTGACGAAACTCATCTCCACGTCGAGCTGGTAGAACTCGCCCGGCAGGCGGTCGGCGCGCGGGTCCTCGTCACGGAAGCACGGCGCAATCTGGAAGTAGCGGTCGAAACCCGAAACCATCAGGAGTTGCTTATACTGCTGTGGCGCCTGCGGCAGGGCATAGAACTTGCCGGAATGGATGCGCGAGGGCACCAGGAAGTCGCGCGCGCCTTCGGGCGATGATGCCGTCAGGATCGGCGTTGGGAACTCGTTGAAACCGGCTTTATGCATGGACTCGCGCATGTGGCGCGTGACCTCCAGCCGCTTCATGATGATCGCATGCAGGCTTTCACGGCGCAGATCGAGGAAACGGTAGGTCAGACGCAGGTCTTCGGGATAATCTGGCTCACCGAAGACAGGCACGGGCAGTTCCTGCGCTTCTGAAAGCACCTCGATCTCCAGGGCCTCAACTTCGATCTCGCCGGTTGCGATGTCAGCATTAACAGTCGGTTTTCCGTCGATAACCGGGCGGGCACGCACGTTGCCGTCCACCCGAATCACCCACTCCGCGCGAACTTTTTCGGCAGTCTTGAAGGCGGGGCTGTCGGGGTCGGCCACCACCTGGGTAATGCCGTAGTGGTCGCGAAGATCTATGAAAAGCAGTCCGCCATGGTCACGCACGCGGTGAACCCATCCGGAAAGCCGCGCGTCAGAGCCGATGTTTTGTGCATTCAGCTCCCCGCAGGTGTGCGAGCGGTAGCGGTGCTGCCCTGCTTCACTGGTCTTGTTTGCAGCCTTCATCGCCGCCTTCGCCTTGGCCATGGCGCTTCGCCCCTCAAAAATCGTCCAAAATCCTGTTTCAAGGGCCGGAAAAGCGCATGCCGCATGGGGAAAGTCAAGGCCATGGGCCCGCGGCGGCGTTATTGTGCCTCCACCTCGCACGTCCACTGCCATAATTGCGATTTTGACTACGCGACAACCACTCCGACGTGCGCTATATCCCCTCCCTGCATGATAGTTGTCACAAAAACAAAAGACCTCGCCCAACTCTGTCAGGATCTCGCCGCCCACGATTATGTGACGGTGGATACGGAGTTTTTGCGCGAGCAGACCTTCTGGCCCAAGTTGTGCCTCGTCCAACTTGCAGGCCCAGACATCGAAGCAATCGTTGATCCGCTCTCCACCGGGCTGGACCTTGCGCCACTGTGGGAGCTGATGGCCGACGTCACCACGGTCAAGGTGTTTCACGCCGCGCGCCAGGATCTGGAAATCGTGTGGAAAGAGGCTGGCCGCATCCCCTCGCCGATATTCGATACCCAGGTTGCGGCCATGGTTTGCGGGTTTGGCGATTCGGTCAGCTACGGCAACCTGGTCAAAAAGGTTGCCGGCAAGGACATCGACAAGTCGTCGCGTTTCACGGATTGGAGCCGACGGCCGCTGTCAGACAAACAGCTCAACTATGCGCTCGGTGATGTCACGCACTTGCGCAATGTCTATGAGTTTTTGAAGCAGCAGCTTGATGCAACCAACCGTCTGTCGTGGCTCGATGAGGAAATGGCGGTACTGACCAACCCCGATACCTATCAAACTCTTCCCGAAGATGCCTGGAAGCGACTCAAGCTGCGGGTCAAGAACCGCAAGGCGCTTTCGGTGCTCATGGAGCTGGCAGCCTGGCGTGAACAACTCGCCCAGTCGCAGAACGTGCCACGCGGCCGGGTCATGAAGGACGACGCGCTCTATGACATCGCCAACCAATCACCTACCGAGCCGGAACAGCTTTCGCGATTGCGGAGCATATCGGACGGGTTCTCCCGCTCATCCAAGGCACGCGACATTATCGCCGCGGTAAAACGCGGGCTTGAGCGCGATGTGAGCGAGATCCCACAACTGCGCCAGGGCCAGCCGCTCACTGCCGAGGCCACTGCGACGGTTGAATTGCTGAAGGTGTTGTTGAAATCCGCTGCTGCCCGGCATGAGGTAGCACCACGGCTTCTGGCCGATACCAGTGATCTGGAACGCATCGCCGCAAACGACACCCCCGACGTGCCGGCTATGCACGGCTGGCGCCGCCAGTTGTTTGGTGAAGATGCGCTGGCATTGAAGCGTGGTGAACTCGCGCT
>JBKEAX010000388.1:0-1589 GCA_047972825.1 Hyphomicrobiaceae bacterium
CTGTTCTGGTGGCAGTTGACGGAGCTTCTCGATAAGCACGCAAGCACGATCAAGTCTGAGTTGCCTGCCGATGCTGCGATGGGTGAAGGTCTGCGGAAACTGTCATCGAGCAGCAAATGACCGGTTGTTGCGGGGAATTATCGGTGAAACGTGGATGAAGCTGCAGCGTTTGGCGCGCAGAACATGCCCATATCTGGTTCCCTCCGGACCCTAAACATATCGATGCAGCGGGTGGGCAGAAACGCAATGAGCGATTGCCCGCCGTTCACGCCTGCAAGTTCGGACCCTACTAGCCTTCCTGTGGCTCATCGTGCGCCTTGCCCTTTGCGTCATCGGCGCAATAGTGCCGATAGAGCGTGGCAACGATTTCACGGGCGGCCTCGTGCTTGAGTGAATAATACGCGAAATGCCCGCGCCGCTCCGCCTGAACCAGGCCGTGCAGCCGAAGATGCGTCAAATGCTGGGATGTCAGACTTTGACGTGCGCCAATGGCGTCGGAGATATCCGTAACCGTCTTTTCTCCGTCCATGAGCAGGCAAAGGATCATCAAGCGATGCGGGCTGCCGATTGAACGGAGCAGCTTGGTGGCCTCACCAGCCGCCGTCCGCATGCCATCGACAAGTTCATCACCGTCTGGCTCGTCGAAATTGAAGTCTTCAGCTGTGCTAGCGCAGGGCATTATCATTCGTCTTTTTGTTTGTGAACCTTGACCCGTAGCCGAACTCAGAACACGATTCGTGCTCTAATCCGACCCACGATAAAGCTACGACGTTGGCTCCGCAAGAAATGTGCGCTGATCGGGCGATTCCATACGCCAATTTCTTGATCCCATGGCTGAACGGTGTCGGTTGAAGTTAACGTTTTGGAAATTACCAAAAAGTCCGATACGCTCTTAATTGGATTCAACTATGGATAATGATCAAGCTATAAATCGACTGAAAATCCGTATTTTTGCTGCAGCTTAGCTTGACGTTTACGTCAACTATGCCTAGGTGATGACGGCGGAAAGTGCGCGGTAATAGCGCGCGGATGTCCGGCGGCAGGGAGGCGGCTCATGGCTGAACTAATTTTGATAGTTTTGGCACTGGCTGGCGTGGTGGCGCTGGCAATGCACCGAGCTGCAATGTGGCTGTGGGCGGCTGCCGGCGCGGTGCTCCTTATCGTGCTGCAGTCCGGGTTTGCATCGGGGAGCTACACTGTTCCCGAACCTGGATTTTTTGGACTTCTGGCATGGGTCCCAGTGATTGCTCTTGCACTGCTTTCAGTGCCCGCGATCAGGCGTTCCCTTGTCATCGAGCCGGCCTACAGAATGGTCAAGGGCGTGTTGCCGAAGGTCTCTGAGACCGAACAGCAGGCCCTGGATGCCGGCACGGTCGGTTTTGATGCGGAACTTTTTTCCGGCCAGCCCGACTGGAACAAGCTGCGGAGCATCCCGGGCATTCAGCTGTCAGAAGAAGAGCGTGCGTTCCTCGATGGTCCGACCGAGGAGTTGTGCCGGATGATCGACGATTGGCAGGTGCGCTTCTACGAAAAGGAGATACCTGAGAATATCTGGAATTTCGCCAAGAAGCATGGCTTCCTCGGCATGT
>JBKEAX010000144.1:0-6327 GCA_047972825.1 Hyphomicrobiaceae bacterium
ACCTGCTCGGCGACCCAGCCGGAAATCGTGAGAGAAACCTTGCGGTTACCTTTGCGGGCCGTGGTGGCCTCAAGCTCGGCAACGCGCTCTTCAAGGTCTGCGCAGCAGTCACCCCCGAGATCGGCGGCCTTGGCGCTTCCTACCGAAAGCCCGCTTGCAAGCAGACCTGCGGCCACGACGGCGCCGAAACCATACTTTTTCATTGTTACTTACTCCCGTCTGCTTACTTCAGCGCGGCGGCCAAATAGCCCCCTCGCAACGCATCTATACCTTGCTACCACCGGCCCCCACCGATCTGTCACAAGTCAGCTTCGTTTAAACCAGAAGCACCCGCCGAGCGGAATGGGGGAATTGAACGCTGGCTGTGGATTGATGGCTGTCAGTTGCGACTATGCAACTCATGCAAACCTCTAAATTTCAATGATTTATGCGATTACTTAGCCGAATCAGTTGCTTGTGGATAAGATGTGCTGGTAACCGTCACAACAAGCTCAGCGTGCGGCCCTGTGGATGAGTTGGCGCGCCACCAGCACAACGAACACGACACCGAATGCAAACCCATGTGTGATGAGCACCATTTGCGGCCTGTCGGCATATTCGGCCAGTACGAACCGTTCATAGAAATTGGGATGGAAGTTTTCCACCTGGCTGCCGAAAAACTGGCGAAATTGATCGTGCATTGAGCCTAGCAGCAGGTACGTGTCGCCTAGCGCCTTTCCGTTGATGTAGTCAAAGGCTGCGATGCCGCCGAGCGCGAAAATGCGGGCAAGTGCATTCCAGGCGTCGATCGCCTCGCTGTATATAAAAAGCAGCGCGAACAACGCTATATGGACTGTGATGAAGACCTGCCAGATAAAATCAATCTGCTGGCGTGTGTCTGTGATCGCCTGGATAAGGTCGCCTTCAGGCATTCTGCTGCAGCTCCCAACGCAACGCCGAACTGGCTACTCCATATTGCTCTTTTGCCATTGAACGATGGCTTTCGCCACGTCCGTGGGGCGAAGGATGAAGGCGATGGTGTTCAGTGTGGCTGTTTGGGCACGCCAATATCCATCAAGGAACCAGCTCCGTTAGGAGCCGGATTCTATACAATCCGGTCGGATTTGGGCGGGGCTTTCTCTGGCTGTGAAGTTTTGCGTAGCGATCGGACGACTTCGCCCACCAAGTCGCGCACGCGAATGGGCTGTGCCTCAATGAAGGGTAGCGGCCGGATTACTGCGATCGCGGCCGCGCCGACCCGCGCTGTCAATGCACCGTTGAAGACACCCTCGCCCAGGCGATGCGACAGGCGCCGCACCAGATCCTGACCAAGGAACTGGCCAACCAGATCATCGGTCAAGGCAACGCCGCCCGTAGCGATGATGTGGGTCACCACCATGCGAGCGAGCTTGAGTGCGCCTAGCAGGCCCGGCCGTCCGCCGTAAAGCGTGGCGAGCCCGCGCAGCATCCTGACGTTCTCGACCAATACGAACAAGATTGAGAAAAAGAAGATCGGTGAAATTGCGGTCACGACCGCTACGCGCTTTGCCGAGGTCAGGATGGCGCGGCGCGCTTCGCCGTCGAGCGGAGCAATCAATTCCCGGTCTGCCAGGGCCAGCAACGCGCCTGCATCGTGAATGTCTTTTTCATGCTCATGGAACCGGGAGAGGCTCCACTTCATGTCATCGCGGCCCGCATACAGGGCGCGAATGCGCCGCACGGCCATGCGTTCGGTTTTTGTATCACCTGTTTCAATGGCCCGGGCGACATCGCGATTGACCCGCGCCAATCGGGAAAGGCGCGAATATCCTATGATCTCCCTGATGATCAGAACGGTTGCAGCGATGGCGGCCAGGATTAGCAGCCCGTAGGCGGTCCAGCCGACAAGATCGTCGCGCGCCAAGGCGGCTGAAACGAGCCTGGCAAACCATGCTCCAAGGCCGAGCATCGCAAGCCCGGCGAGCGACGAAAGCAGCAGGCTGCCCCAGCCAATTCCGCGTCTCAGGTCGGAAACTGTTGGTCGCCCGGGTTGGGCGTTGGTCGCTGCGTCGCTGTCGGCCTGGGTTGCAGTGCGTTCGTCTTGTCCGTGGCCAGCCATTGAGTCCTGAGCATCGGGTTCAGGTGTAATGGAAATATCTAACGCTGGATCGTCAGGCGTGAACACACGAGGGCGGCGGGGCTTGTGAGGCGTCATTGGATCAGGTCCCCAAGGAGAAAATCCAGGACACGGTCAAGCCGGATGTGCGGCATGGCAACTGGTTGGCCGTCCTTCGCATCAAGAGCAAGCCGGGGTGGCCGGAACCGAATGATATCAATGTCGCGCGCTTGATCGGAAATCGACGTTCCTGACGACGTTCCTGACAAACCGCTAAGGGCTTTTGCGGGGTCATCTGGCAGGTCTCCGGGGAAAATGGCCACCTCGGTCCCACCATCGAACACACGGCCATCCAAGGTTTCACCAGGCAACGGTGTTCCCATAATGCACGATAGTTCCTCGTTTCCGCTCTTTGCTACGGCCTCCCGCGTGGCTCGAAGAGCTGAAATCGCCATCACCCGAACGTCCGCGCCCGCTGTTTCAGCCCGTACGATGGCCCGGTCTGTGATGTGACGGAGCAGGGCTTCGAGCCGATCGTGATCGCCGTGATGCAGGTGATCAGCTTTTGTCGCTGCAAACAGCAAGTGGTCAACGCGCTTGTTGAGCAGAGATGACAGCCATGTGTTCTTGCCAGGGCGGAATGCGGTCAAGGCGCCCACCAGTGCTCGCTCAAGGTCGGCCACCGCAGCAGGCCCGCCGTTCATCGCGCCTAGCGCATCAACGAGAACAATCTGCCGGTCGATACGGCTGAAGTGGTTGCGGAAGAACGGCCGGACGATGTGTGCCTTATAGCTTTCAAACCGCCGCTCCAGCAGGGCCTGCAGGGATGGGAAAGGGAAGGGTGCCTTAATTGCGCCGTGGGTGTGGGGACCGGGTTGTGTGCCGTTGGCGAATTGAAACGGGAAGAAGGTCAACAGTGGTGAACCCTCGTGGTCGCCTGGCATCAAGAAACGCCCTGGTGACAACGTGGCAATTCCTCCGTTGGCCGCGCGCACCTCTGCAAGATAGGCTGTGAAAAGCGCTGCACCTTCGAGCGCAGTCTTTTCCACATTGTAGGTGCTGGGTTCTGCCACAACGGTTTTGGGATGGTCGCCCGGCGGACCGCGCACTCTACCCAAAAATGCAAGAAAAGCCTTTGCCGCCGTACCACCGGGTCGCGCGTTGACGTGGTCAATCGCCGCCCGAGCCCAGTCGCCATAGCTTTGTTCGAGCAACCCAAGGTCGGTGAGCCATTCGCCTGGATAGTCGACAATGTCGACATGCAACTTGGATGTTCCCATAAAACGCCAGAATGCGCTTTCAGGTTCATATTCAATCGTGACACGCAGTTCCGAGATGCGCCTTGTCGATTGCGGCCATTCTGGCGGGTTGGCCGATAGTGCGGACAGGTGGCGTTCGTAGTCGAAGCGCGGCACGGCGTCGTCGGGTTGTGGTTCCAGGAAGGCGCGCAGGATGCGCCCGTCCGCGTGAGGTTTGAAAAAGGGAAGGCGTCCACCGACAACCAGGTTGCGAACCAGCGACGTAATGAACACGGTCTTGCCCGCGCGCGACAAGCCAGTCACGCCCAGCCGCAATGTGGGCGTCATCAGATCGTTGACGTAAGCGCTCGCCTGCTTGACCGCGCCGCTAGCTGATTGGGTAAGGGCGTCGAACGGCAATCGGGGCACCTTTTCGCGGGGCATCGAGTGATCGGCACCCGCATTGTTACAGCTGCGGATTTAAGCGACCCAACTTAACGATGCTGTGTCGAGATTTCAGAATTTTAAGTCTAACGTGGCGCGTCAAGCCCTGTATCGCAAGACATCAGTAGCAGCCGATGTTTTGCGGTTGATCTGCAACCCGATGGGGCCCAGCGGAGGCGTATATTTGTCAGGCGCCGTACATCAGTACGAATACGCCACCTGAAACGACGGTGGCACCCATCAGCAAGATGGCGGCAGAACGCATGAATTCGATCATGGGATGTCCCCTTTCCTGGGCGGGGCGCTGGTTTGATGCGGTTCAATTCACGCTGATATTTAAACGAATCGATGAAAACACATTTAGGTTAACAAAGTTGCATCCCACGCATGAAGCAAGAGGCGAGATGGCACTTTTGCTATAATCATCATGGCTGCACTTAAAGAGGCCGGAACCAACGGCCCAAGGCAGCTCTGCAAATGGAGGGTTCAGGGAGGACTCGCATGGCTCTTCGGCCAGATTCTACATTCCATGCGTCTCCCAGTATGGCCATGGCGGCATCGGCTGAGTCTTATGCCTACACATTGCTGCTGAGTGGAGACGGCGCCCGGCCGGATGCATTGGCTGTGATCGATGTGCAGCGCGGGTCGCCGTCATACGGTCAAATCGTCCACATGCTTGAAATGCCCCATACCGGTGATGAATTTCATCACTTCGGATGGAATGCATGCTCGTCTGCTTTGTCGCCTTTGTGTGCGCACCCCTTTGCCGAGCGGCGCTATCTTGTCATCCCTGGTCTTCGCTCATCACGCATCTATATCGTCGACACCAAGCCGCATCCCACAAAGGCCAAGATACACAAAATCATTGACGCGGAAGAGGTGCTCCGAAAAACAAACCTGTCTCGCACGCATACGGTTCACTGCGGTCCGGAAGGCATCTACATCGGAACTCTTGGAGGGATGGGGGAGGATGGTTCTGAAACGCCGCCGGGTATTTTTCTAATTGACTGCGAGTCATTCGAGATCCTTGGCCGATGGGACAAGGGGCCAGGCGCTCAACGCATGTACTATGATTTCTGGTGGAATCTGCCTCGTGACTACATGGTTGCCAGCGAGTGGGGCCTGCCGCCGCAATTCGAAGGCGGCCTTGTTCTGGATCACCTGCTGAACAATCAGTACGGCCATCGGCTTCACTTCTGGGAATTGCACACAAGGCGTAACATTCAAACCATCGACCTGGGAGCAAACCATCAAATGGTGCTGGAGGTGCGCCCTGCGCACGACCCGGCAAAGGAATATGGATTTGCTGGCGTCGTGATCGATACGGAAACCCTTGAAGGATCGGTGTGGACGTGGTGGCGTGAACGTGGCCGATTTCATGCAAAAAAGACGATTAGAATTCCAGCCGAGCCGGCACCCCTTGATAAATTGCCCCGCTTTCTCCAAGGCCTTGGTGCTGTCCCGCCGCTTCTGGCTGACTTGGCAGTGTCGATCGACGACAAATACCTTTATGTTTCGTGCTGGGGAACCGGTGAGGTGCGCCAATACGATGTTACCGACCCTTTAAAGCCGGTGCTTACCAGTCAGCTGTGGCTCGGTGGCGTAGCGCGGCGCACGTGCCACCCAAATGGCCGGCAATTTCCCGGCGGCCCGCAGATGATTGAGTTGAGTCTTGATGGCAAGCGGCTTTACTGGACCAATTCGTTCTATTCCAAGTGTGATGACCAAATCTATCCTGAAGGCATGCCCGGTATTCAGGTCATGGCGAACGTGACCAAGCGCGGTTTGGAATTCGCAGAGGATTTCTGGGTTGCGGCGCCCGATGGATATCGGGCTCATCAGATCCATCTGGATGGCGGTGACTGCTCTACCGACTCCTTCTGCTATCCCTCGGTGTAGGCTGTAGAGGTATGGATTGGGCGGTCGCAGGTTTATGGATGGCGGTTGTGTTCAGCGGTGTTTATCACGGCGTAAACCCTGCGATGGGTTGGCCCCTTGCAGTGTCGGCCGCCCTCATGGATCGCCAGCCGCGGTCATTGGTTATGGCGTTCTGGCCGCTTGCGATCGGTCACTTGCTGGCAATGCTCGTTGTGTTGCTGCCGTTTGCCGTGCTCATCACGTTGTTTGATTGGCAGCAGGAAATCCGGATCACAGCGGCACTTGTTGTGCTTGGTTTTGGTGTCTTCCAGCTTCTCATGCGGCCACATCCACGGCTGCTATCGCGCATACCACCAAGCCAACTTGGCGTGTGGTCGTTTATGATGGCCACGGCGCATGGTGCAGGACTGATGATCGTTCCGATCTATCTGGGTCTATGCACGAGTGATGCCGTGCCAGCCGAACACGAGGCGGCACAGCGCCTGCTGGCTTCCGACCTTTCGCTGGGTGGGATTGTTGCCCTTCTTCACACGCTTTCGATGGTGCTTTCCGGTGCAATCATGGCATGGCTGACGTATCGATACCTGGGCTTGAAGTTCATCACGCGCGCGTGGTTCAACCTCGACACTGTCTGGGCCTTGAGTTTCATTGCAGCTGGCGGCATTTCGCTCGCGCTTGCGCTCGCTTGAACAG
>JBKEAX010000421.1:0-2547 GCA_047972825.1 Hyphomicrobiaceae bacterium
GCAAATGCCAGCGCGCCCTCTCCCACGCTCGCCAAAAATCAAGCTGCAGTGCCCACGGGTTCACTTCCCGGCGTTCGCCACTAGAAGCATGTTCCGCCGAAGTCTACGCGGTTCGGCGTGAGGAACATGCTTGAAACAAAAGAAAATAGAGCGCGTGCGCGATTCCATGAAAATTGAATCACAATTATTGTCCCGCGCTCCAGGTCACAATTCCGTTGGATGCTGTGTCATGAGCTTCTCGCGGTGTGCCTTTGACTTGCTCCACCCATGAATCTTGCGTAGGGTCTACAGACCTCAAGGCCACCAAGCGCCACGCAAGCCGCTTTCAGCCTAGGCCGATAACGTTCCAGACCCGACAATGCCTGCCACCATGGACACCACCACTATGGTTCTTGCCATCGCGATTGTACTCCTGCTGATAGTGGTAGCATTCCTCGTTGGCAGGCTCATGGCGCATCCACCAGGAAATATCGGCCATCAAGGCCCCGGAACCGCCACTGGACAATATGAACGCACCGCTGCGCCAGAAACACGCCGGTCAATGCCGCCTCCGGCAACTGCAGGCGCAGATAGCACGGGTGTAGATCCGCAAGGCGATAGAAGCTATCCGCGACCACGCACCAGCCGCCCGCCACCTGCCCTTGCTGGTCCGATTTCCGACACCTCCCCATCACTGCCGACCACATCATCGACCGGCCCCAGCCGCGCCGTACGGCCTCCTGCAGCCGCAGCAGGCGGTCCATATCGCGGCAAAGACAATGTGCAAGGCTCTTGAACCGGCTCACACCACAACACATGCCCCGTGCACACGGTAATGTCCCGCCCGCACCCCACCTAGAGCATGTTCAGCCGAAGTGCAGGCGGTTCGGCGTGAAGAACACCGCGAGAAACAAGAAATAGAGCGCATTCGCGATTTCGTGAAACGTGAACGTGAACGTGATCTAGCCCGGCCGAACACATTGTGCAAATCCGGTGATTCCACATGATTTTTATGGAAAAGTACACATTCCCGGACGGTTAAGGTCCTTGAATGGTCACCGTGTCTTCATATCATGTATGATGATAGTGGTACGGTGGGCCGCATGCCGGCCTGTCGAATACGGTGACGTCATGAGCGAACAACAAAAGCACTTTCCAGAATTCTATGTAACGGCGCCGCAGCCGTGCCCGTACCTTTCCGATCGGCTTGAACGCAAGCTGTTCACACACCTGTCTCCCGACAAACCTTCGCTGCTCGTCGACAACTTACTGAGAGGCGGTTTCCGCCGCAGCCAGAACATCGCCTACATGCCCTATTGTGAGGGCTGCCATGCCTGCGTTTCAGTACGGGTGCTCGTTGACGAGTTTCAAACAGGCCGCACAATGCGGCGCATCTTTGAGCGAAACCGTCGGCTTGCTGTCACTCGGGTCGCGCCCCGGGCATCGAGCGAACAATATGCCCTGTTTCGCGACTACATCGATGCACGTCACGGCGACGGCGGTATGGCCGATATGACTGTGCTCGATTATTCGATGATGGTTGAAGACAGCGCAATCGAGACATTCCTGTCCGAATACCGTGAGCCTTCTGATGAGCCGCTGGCACTCACTGATGAAACCACCTCCAGCAAACAGCCACTCAAGGCAGTGGCATTATGCGATCGCCTCTCCGATGGCATCTCGATGGTCTACAGCTACTACGATCCAGACAATCATTCCGATAGCCTCGGAACCTATATGATCCTGGAGCACATTGCCTATGCCCGCAGCTTGGGTCTGCCATATCTTTATCTTGGTTATTGGATCTCCGGGTCGCGCAAAATGACCTACAAGACTCGCTTCCAGCCCCAGGAACATCTTACATCAGGCGGATGGCGGCGCGTGTAATCGCAGCATCGAAGATACCAATTGCAACATCACAACCTCACAGAATGGACCGGCGCGGACCATTCGCACCAGCCAAGCAGAGGCGATTGCATTGAGTCCGGCCCCTATAACTCACGCGACTGCCCGTCTCGTCACTTGGACAGCTCACCATCGAGCTTGCCGAACATGTAGTCCCACTTTGCCGATTGCGTTTCGACAAGTTTAGCCATGTGTCCGCGCAGTTCCTCCAAGCGCGCGCAATCGGGTAGCTCCGCTTCGGCACCTTCTTGTCCCATGGTCGCGATCGTCTCAAGCAGTTCACCCGACGCCTGGTCAAACACGTCGATTTGCTCATCTTTAACAAATGGTGCTGCAGCCTTCATGAACTCGTCATGAGACCAGCCACGCTTACCCTTGAGGTTGCGTAGCTTTTCCTGGAATGGAGGGCGGTTCTTGTTGTTAAGGTCGCGCAAAGCGGCCGCAGCTTGATCAACGACCGCTTCAAACTCGGTCCGGGCACAGGTGTTCGCACCAGCGCTAATCGATAGTATGCACGCATGCACCAGAAATATTGCTGCGGCCACGCTGAAACGCGCCATCACCATTTCCCCCGGACTGAAAGTCCAGCAAACCCCAATCGATGCATGCCGCTCAAGAGTGCATCTTGGCAGAATCGTTTCACCGAAATCTGAACCCGACAAA
>JBKEAX010000445.1:0-9395 GCA_047972825.1 Hyphomicrobiaceae bacterium
ACAACATCTCGGTTCGCGACGTCGAACCCGCAAAATCACCTGACACCTGCCCCGATGAGACCAAGGATCAGGACGCCGCAATCATTGCCGCCCTGCCAGCCGCCAAAGCCTTCGACATCTCACGCAACCTTGTCCGATTGCTCGACAGCCCCGATGGCAACGCAGTTCTCTGGATCACCCCGGCGAACGAATAGAGCATGTTCAGCCGAAGTGAACGCGATCTAGAACGGTTCAGATGCGCGCAATTTCACGGCAACGACATGCATCCGCACGATCACTGTCTTGAAAGCGGCTCCGGCTGCGGACCGACCGCGCGTCGGTAGAGGTGCCAGCTTGCGTGGCCGAGCACCGGCAGCATCAAGAACAATCCCGCAAAAAACGACAACAAAGACAATCCTGTCAAGGCCGTAATGAACGCACACCAGGCAAGCATCGTCACGGGATTGGCAATCACCAGACGCACACTTGTCACCATGGCGGTGACGAAATCAACGTCACGATCGTAAAGCATGGGATAGGTCACTACCGAAATTGAAAAGACGATAATCGCCAGCACAGCACCAGCCAGATTGCCGAAGATGAGGAACAGCCACCCCTGGCTTGTGGTGAAAATCATATCGAAGGCCTGCGGCCCGAGCGCTTCAAACCCCATGAACGACAGGAAGATGAGCATTGCATAATCGATCCACATGAAAAATGTGAACCCGGTGATGAGCGCCATCCAGCGCAGATCGCGGCGTGTTGATGCTTTCACCGCATCGAAAACCGCACCCCATGACAATGGCTTTCCATTTTCCAGGAAGTCACTGACCGAATAAAATCCCACGCTGGCAAACGGAGCAATAAGCGCAAAGCCCATGGCAATCGGGTAGACGAGATAATAAAGTTCAAAAAACCACAGCATGGCAACCAGCAGCCAGCCGACCACGGCGTACATGCCGCCGAAAAACAAGCCGTAATTGGGCGCTGCACGAAAATCATTGATGCCAGCAGCAGTCACCTCGATCAGATCATCAATGGAAACCTTGTAAACGTCAGGCCATTGCGAGCGCCGCTTCTTGGATCTGGCTTCCGTCGCAGCGGACCCACTACTTGCCCCACCGCCTACTGCGTCTTCGCTCATGCCCTGTCCTCGTTCGCTCCCGGCTTTGTATGACGACAATAATGGACGAGGCATGGAGCGAGCACAACGCTCAGGGCACAAACCAAGCGCGTTTCACACACGCCAAATTACGACTCCGTGGCTCTAATTGCGGCTGCCTTTCGGCCTCAGTTTGAGAATTTGGCCATCACTATCATCGGTAAGTAGATAGACCGCTCCATCTGGCCCCACGCGCACATCACGCACGCGATCACCACGATCAGCAAGTAGCACTTCCCGGCTCACCACCGCGCCGTTATCCAGAACCAGCCGAGTCAGTTGTGCCCCCGCCAATCCGCCAACCAGCAGGTTGCCTTTCCACGACGGAAAAAGCGCACCATCATAGAAGGCAAGCCCCGACACCGCAATTGACGGGTCCCAATAGTAGACGGGTTGCTCCATACCCGCCTTGGCTGTGCCAACACCTATCTTCGTTCCTGAATAATTGCGGCCGTAACTAACGACGGGCCAGCCATAGTTCTTTCCCGCCTCAGGATGGTTGAGTTCATCGCCCCCGCGTGCGCCATGCTCAACGGTCCATAGCCTGCCGCTCTTCGGGTCAACCACCGCACCCTGCAGGTTGCGATGTCCGATCGACCAGATCTCCGGAGCCCAGCCAGAAGGTTTTGGATTGTTTGCCGGCACCGAACCGTCAGGATTGATGTGAATGACCTTGCCGATCGTCGTCGAAGGATCTTGCGCCAAATCGCCGTTGCCACGGTCCCCGGTTGTTACGAAAAGTGTACCGTCGCTTGCGATCACGATACGCGATCCGTAGTGATGGCTGGTGCTTTGCTCTGGGTTCTGCTGGAATATCACCTTGAGATCTTCAATCCGCCCCGATGCGTTGGATGGGTCGAGAACCAGCCGCCCTCGCGCCACTGCAGTGGCGCTCGTACCAACCCTGCGCGGTTCCGAATACGAGATGAAAATTGTACCGCTCGTGGCAAAGTCATTGGCCAGCCGCACATCCAACAATCCGCCTTGACGAACCGCATGGACCGCCGGCACCCCAGCAATGGGCGCTGAAATCTGCCCGTCCGGCGTGACAATCCGAAGCTGGCCTTCACGCTCGCTCACAAGCATCCGCCCATCAGGCAGAAACTGCAGCGCCCAAGGATTGGCCAACCCGCCAGCCACAACCGTCACCTCAACTGCAGTTGCACGCGCTTTAGGGGCATTTGTTTGCGCAGCCTCAGCCACGCCAACCGCACGCATTGGCAATTCTACCGCTACCAACGCCACTAGCACTGCCGACAAAACAACCAGCGATCGAGCTTTAATCCGCATCAACAAACCCTTTTTGCCCGTAATGTTTGACCGGCCAAGCCTCCCGTGACTTGTCCATACTTACCGCACCTGTTGCAGTTCATCTGCCTCAACACAATCAGCAGTCAGCGCAACCCCGACCACCCGGCAGGCGGCTCCAGCAACCACCTGTGTTTTGGTCCGACCGCCACAACGCGTTGCACCACACGTTCTGGTCCTTCAAGCAGCGCATGCTCATAGGCGATTGCGGTAAGATGCGGGCGGATTACGTCCAGCAACTCACCAGGCCGCAGCAGGAAGTCTGGATTCGATGGCTTTCCCCGCCCGACGCGCTCGTTTCCAAGTGCAAACGTCTCATAGATCAAAATTCCGTCATCCCCCATCATCGAAACGATGTCTGCAAGGATCGGACGCCACAGATAGTTGGTAACGATAACACCGTCGAAAGAACCCGGCCCGAACCGGTCTTGCAGCGGCGTTGCGCAGCCTGCCTCAAGATCGGATTCCACAACCCAAACCTCATCCAATCCAGCAAGGTCCGACAGTCCCGAAACGTCGCGATCCACACCCGCCACCCGGTATCCAGCCTCCAACGCCAGTCTCAAGTGCCGCCCGCCACCTGACGCGACATCAAGAATCCGCCCGCCTGACTTGACGCCCCCTAAAAACCGCACCACCCAAGGTGACGCATCAGAACCCGATTTTCCCGCTACATGATCCCCCGGCACACCACTTACCTTTCCAAAAAACCAAACAAATACGGCCTTTGCCGCCGTTGACCAGCCATTTGCCGCCTTGCGAATTGTATTTTCGCCCACTCTCGACATATATGAGCGCATGACAGCACCTGCGAGCACCATACCGTTCGTGAAGATGAACGGCCTTGGCAACGACTTTGTCGTCGTCGATGGCCGGTCTTTACCCGTGCACATCGGCGCCGAGGAAGCCAGCCATCTCGCCAACCGCGAAACCGGCATCGGCTGCGATCAGGTGATCGTGCTCGAACCCTCCCACCATGCCGACGTCAAGATGCGTATCTTGAATGCGGATGGCTCAGAGGTTGGCGCATGCGGCAACGCCACCCGGTGCATCGCCTGGCTCTTAGCTGAGGAAACCGGCGCAAAGCGTTTTGCGATCGATACCGAAGCCGGCGAACTCGACGCCAAGGTGACTGACATCGACCACATAACCGTCGACATGGGTTTTCCACGTTTTGGCTGGGAGGACATTCCGCTCGCAGAGCCCTTCCACGATACTCGCCACATCGAACTGCAAGCCGGTCCAATCGACAAGCCGGTCCTGCATTCGCCCTCGGCGGTCAATGTCGGCAACCCGCATGCCATATTCTGGGTGGAGGACATCAACGCCATCGACTTGGCGCGTATCGGCCCGCTGCTTGAAAACCACCCGATATTCCCCGAACGAGCAAACATCTCGATTGCTCAGATCATTTCGCCAACGCACATGAAGATCCGCACATGGGAACGCGGAGCAGGTTTGACACGCGCTTGCGGTACCGCCGCCTGTGCCGCTGCCGTAACCGGTATGCGCAAAAAACTGGTGGACCGGCACTCCCCCGTCACCGTTTCACTCCCTGGCGGTGATCTTGTCATCGCTTGGACGCCTGACGATCACATCATGATGACCGGACCGGCGGAACTTGAGTTCCGCGGCTCGCTTGCGCGCGATGGATTGCTGCCGTTGCCCGCCTGAAACTGGATCACCGAAAACCATATGCACGACGCATTCGACATGAAGCCTGGCGCACCGCCCGACGCCAACGAGACCTCAACTACTGCCGCAACCGACGCGGCCGAAGGGCTATGCGCGCCTGCAAACCGTCCAATGCACGGCAGCCCCCATTCGCCAGGCAGCCAGAGCGCGTGCCAAATCGTCACCTTGGGCTGTCGCCTCAATGCCTATGAATCAGAGGTCATGCGCCGTCATATTGACGATGCGGAACTCAAGAATGTCATCGTCATCAATACCTGCGCGGTCACGAACGAAGCAGTTCGGCAAGCCCGCCAGACGATCCGTCGTCTCAACCGCGACAATCCAGATGCCCGTCTCATAGTCACCGGATGCGCCGCCCAGATCGAGCCTGAGCGCTTCGCCGCTCTTGAAGGCGTCGATCATGTCATCGGCAATGCTGAAAAGATGCAGCGCGCCACCTTTGCTGCACTTGCCCTGGACAACAGCCCCAAGATTCTCGTCAATGACATCCAGGCCGTTACTGAGACTGCCGGCCATATGATCGACGGCTTCGGCAGCCGTGCCCGCGCCTACGTCCAGGTTCAGAACGGCTGCGACCACCGCTGTACGTTCTGCATCATCCCCTACGGCCGCGGGCCTTCTCGCTCCGTCCCCGCAGGCGATGTTGTCTCCGAAATCCGCAGCCTGGTGGAAAACGGCTACGGCGAAATCGTGCTCACTGGCGTCGACATGACCTCCTACGGAAGTGACCTGCCAGGCGACATGCGGTTAGGCCGTCTCGTACGCCAGATCCTCAAGCACGTGCCCGAGTTGCAGCGCCTCCGCCTGTCCTCGATCGACCAGGTCGAGGCCGATCCCGATTTGTTGACCGCACTGGCTGAAGAAGAACGCCTGATGCCTCACCTGCACCTGTCGATGCAATCCGGCGACGACATGATTCTCAAGCGCATGAAGCGCCGCCACAGCCGCGCTGACGCAATCGGCTTTTGCGCTCAGGCCCGCCGCCTTCGTCCAGACGTAGTTTTCGGCGCAGATCTCATCGCCGGTTTCCCCACCGAAACCGAAGCCATGTTTGCCGCCACCTGCGACATTGTAGAGGCTTGCGGACTGACGCATCTGCACGTCTTTCCGTTCTCACCACGCCAGGGCACACCGGCAGCCAAAATGCCGCAAAACGACCGCCAGATCGTAAAATCTCGTGCAGCGCACCTCCGCGACCTTGGCGATAAGGCACTTGAGACCTATTTGGGGAACCAGAAGCACAAGGTCGTATCACTCTTGATGGAACAGCCAAGAATTGGCCGGACCCCCCAATTCGCCGAAGTTCGGCTCCATAATGCTGTAGAAGGCAACTTTGCCCGTGCCCGGATCACGGGACATACAGCAACACATCTAATCGGCGAGGCCACCGCGTGAACGAACAAGCGAAGAAAAAGGGATTTTTCTCCCGCATGTTCACTGGCGACGTCGCCAGCGACGCTCCCACTCCAAAGACCGAACGCGGGACGGATTCAAAGGCTGATCTCGAACGCGATGCCACTGATGTCGTTAATGAAGACTTAAACACCGCCGAGCCAGAGCAAACTCCCACGCCATCCCAACCGGCCGCACCAGAACCTGCCGACCCACCGTCAGAGGCACCCCAGGAAGAGAAAAAATCAAGCTGGGTCAGTCGCTTGAAGTCAGGGCTGACCAAGACCTCATCACGATTGTCAGACGGAATATCCGGGCTATTTACGAAAAGGAAGCTCGATGCTGATACCTTGGATGATCTCGAAGACCTGTTGATTCAGGCCGACCTCGGGGTGGAAACGTCCATGCGTATCACCACGGCTCTTTCAGGCAGCCGCTACCAGAAAGGCATTTCAGCCGATGATGTCCGCCAGGTTTTGGCAGACGAGGTGTCGCGCGTGTTAGAACCTGTCGCCCGGCCGCTTGAATTGTCTGGCGAAAATAAGCCGCACGTTATTTTAATGGTGGGCGTCAACGGCACCGGAAAAACCACCACAATCGGCAAGCTGGCGCAACGCTTTGCCAGCGAAGGGCGCAAAGTGATTATGGCCGCCGGAGATACCTTCCGTGCCGCCGCAATAGATCAACTCAAGGTTTGGAGCGACCGCTCCGGTGCTGCAATCGTGGCGCGCGACGTCGGCGCCGACGCATCCGGCCTCGCCTTCGACGCATTGAAGGCCGCCAAGAATGGTAATTACGACGTCCTGTTGATAGATACCGCAGGGCGATTGCAGAACAAGCAAGCCCTTATGGACGAACTGGAAAAGGTCATTCGTGTCATCAAGAAGCTGGAACCGTCCGCACCTCACGATGTGCTTTTGGTGCTGGATGCAACCACAGGCCAGAATGCCTTGAGCCAGGTGGAGGTTTTTCGCCAGCGCGCTGGAGTCACCGGCCTGATTCTGACGAAATTGGATGGCACCGCCCGTGGCGGGATCATTGTTGCCATCGCCGAAAAATACGGCTTGCCGGTACACGCCATTGGCGTCGGAGAGGGTATTGAAGATCTCCAGCCGTTCTCTGCCGAAACCTTTGCAAAGGCCATCGCCAATGTCGCATGAATTAGAAGCGTCGATCACGTTCCACGTGACGGCAGACATAAAGCCGCCCGTTGGCGGTTTGGAGCCGGGGGGCACCAGAGCATGAAACGCGGTTTAAGCAGGTTTTATCCGTTCAATGCGGAACAGACGGTCAATATCCTGAGCGAGTTCGGCCCGCTTGTGACCATGTTCATCGTCAATGCGGCCTACGGGATTACTGCGGGCACATACGCTCTTTTGTTCACCACCGTCATCGCCATTGCCGTCATGCGGGTCGTGCTGAAGCGCCTGCCAGCCTTTCCCCTGATTGCCTCGACCGTGACCCTGGTGTTCGGTGCTTTGACCATCATTACGCATGACCCGATGTGGGTGCAGATCAAGGTCACGATCTTCAACTCCATGTTTGCGTTGTTCTTGTTTGGCGGGCTCTGGTTTAAGCGCAACTTCTTCAAATACGTCTTCGAAAAAACATTCCACTACACGCAAGAAGGCTGGGACCGGTTTACATGGAGTTTTGCCTGGTTCTTCGTTTTCACTGCAGTGGCCAATGAACTGGTCCGCCTTACCTTCAAGGACGACCATATCTACTCTCTGCTGGGATACCAGATGGACGGTGTAAACGTCTGGATCTTGTTCAAGATTGCTTTGATCATGCCCGCATCAGGCCTTTACGCCTACATGCTGACCAGACTCATGCAGAAGCACCGGATCAAAGAGCCCAAGGCGACAGCGCGTGATGCCCACACGTCACCTGCCCCAAAAGCGACGACGAGCTACCGTGCTCAGCCCAACGCCATGGAATATGCCCACGCCCTCGTGGAACCTCGGCGGTTGGCACCATCCACGCCGCGCGGGCCTCAGATACGATAACTTGCAGGGCAATCAGTCAATTCACCGTCGTTCAACGTAGCTTGTCAGCAGAAAGATCTTCTCTGCTCGTATCACTATTTTTGGCGCTGCGCAGGAATGCGACTGCTGGCATCCATTATCTGGCATACTAGCCCTGCGCCGCCGACCAATCAGGAATGACATCGATGCAACAGGACAATCCCGCCAACAGCGGTCAACAGCCGGACATTGCGCACCAGTTGTTGAAATTCCTTCTGGAAATCGGCCCCCTGATAATTTTTTTCCTGTCGAATTCCTGGCAAGGCATTCAATTTGCCACCAAGGTTTTTATGGTCGCAACTTTGGTTTCCCTGATCTTGTCACGATGGCTGCTTGGCAAGATAGCACTCATGCCTCTTGTTACTGCCGTTTTCGTAATGTTTTTCGGAGGTTTGACGGTTTGGCTCGACAATGATCTGTTCATCAAAATCAAACCGACCATTGTAAATTTCTTTTTCGCCGGAGCTCTTTTCACCGGTTTATTCTTTGGAAAATCGCTCCTCAAATATGTTTTTGAGGATGCGTTTCGTATGAGCAATGAAGGCTGGGTCGTACTTACCCGCCGATGGGGTTTATTTTTTATTTTCCTTGCCGCCATGAACGAAATTGTCTGGCGCAATTTCACCACCGATACCTGGGTGGCCTTCAAGACATTCGCAATTATGCCGCTAACAATGGTCTTTGCGATTTCTCAACTAGGCGTGATCAAACAGCACGAACTAACGGACTCAGATAGTTCGCGCAAAGACCATTGCTCAGAATAAGAGTATTTACACTGATCGTTTCCACGCGCCACATTTCCAAACAAAGCATCTTATATTCGTTTTTAAGGCTATTTTTCCAAAAGCGCCTATTTAAACTGGACGCAAACGCCGCAATCGTATTTTCTCCGTGTAATCCTGCCACTTATGCTCAATGATGCAGGTACGGCCCTTGCAGCCCCGCTCAAGAGTGATCGATTGGAATCTACGAAGAACAAGAAGGCTGGCACGATGGGTAATCCTGAACATTCGAAATCAAGCACGATGACGAAGCTCGACCGGTCCCCGATCCACTTGCTGCACCGCGCAGGCCAATGCGCCGGAGACATTTTTCAAAATAAGCTCGGCCCAACCGACCTGACGCCAAGGCAATTTGCCGTGCTTGTTACAGTCGCCCAGAACGAAGGCCTCAGCCAGACGAACCTTGTCGAAAAAACCGGCATTGATCGCTCGACGCTGGCCGATATTGTTCGCCGGATGTTGAAGAAAAACCTGCTGCAACGGCGGCGCACTCGTGAGGACGCGCGAGCCTACTCTGTCAAAGTCACCGAAGAAGGCTGGCGCACGTTGAGCAACGTCGAACCGATCGCCATGTCAGTCGACGAAATCGTTCTGTCCACACTGGGCCAGGATGACCGGGAACATTTCCTCGACAGCCTGAACAAGATAGTTGCCGCCTTGAGCAGCATGACACCCCCAGTCGAAAACAACTGACGGCCCGCACCACAGCCAATTCCACATAATTTTTTCGCTGCTTCTCAACGCATTTTCCGCATTGGCACACCGACACATTCCTCAAAAAACAATTTGAATTCAACAAGATACACCGCGACGCAATACCAGCCGTCTTTAAGACTGGGTTTCGCCCGGAACAACCACGTAGCGCCCTGCAACGTTCATGTATTCCAGGGTCGGCCCCTGAAACAGGTCAGCCGAAGTGCGCAGCGGCTCAGCGTGAAGAACATGCTTCAGACGAAAGAGCAGGTTCAGCCGCGGACGGTCGCCGTCAACCGTTGCGCAACGGGCTCAAACCCATCCTTCAAAAAAATAAACAGGCATCGGCAGTTTTTT
>JBKEAX010000492.1:0-10640 GCA_047972825.1 Hyphomicrobiaceae bacterium
GGAACTCAATCTTGGTATTCGGCAGCGTGACGAAAACCACTGTCACGCCATGGTCTGGCTCAGCCTGCGGAGGTGACACTTCAGCGCCGAGAGTGTCGCGGTAGGTCGCAACCGCACCGTCCAGATCACGGACCGCGATGGCGACGTGGTTGAGGCGTCCAATCATCTCATTGTGCTCCGTATTAATCTTATTGTCAGTGGCCGGCGTTCTGCCCAACCTTGTCGAGAGAAGGATTATCAGTCCATCAAAGCAACGCACTGCCTTATGCAACGCGCCTTGCCGGGTAGATAAATCGTTTCCGCCAGCTACGCGTGCGAAGTATCCATACAGCTTGGCCCAGCAGCACTCTGCGTTCTCTGGCACACGTTTGGCTCAACGACCAGCCCATCTGACGTCTTTGTCACGCTGAACCGCGCAGCAGCTCTCCTGCGAATGCGGAATTTGCACGACCGTTGAGAAGACGCAGCTTCAAGCATCAATCAAGTTAATGAGAACCTTGGCGATGGGCTTTTTGCCCCACACATCGCCAACAGCGGCACGAACCGACCGGCGCACAGCTTCACGCACCACTTCGATCTCACGCAGCTTTCGAGACGGCAGGCTGTCCAGGGTTCCATCGACCGCATCGGCAACGATATCGAACATTTCATTGCCTTCGCCATCAAACTCCGGCACGCCGTCAAGCATGATTTCAGGGTCTGCCAGCACCTCGCCTTTGTGCGACAACGCGATGGCAACAATTACGACGCCCACTATGGCAAGTTTCCGACGGTCGCGAACCGGACCTTCGTTGCTGGGAACCAGGAGACGTCCATCCCGAAACAGCCGGCCTACGGGAACGTCATCGATCACTTCTGCAGGGCCAGGCGCAAGCCGAACCATATCGCCATTGAACGCGGAAACGATGAACGGCACGCCAGCCTCCCGGGCCAGTTCGGCATGCGCCTTCATGTGGCGAGCCTCGCCATGCATGGGAACTGCGACTTCAGGTTTGATCCATTCATACATCTGCCTGAGTTCATCACGGCGCGGATGTCCAGTGACGTGCACCAGGGCCTCCCCATCGGTAATGACCTCGCAGCCCATACGCGTCAGCGAATTCTGTATGCGACCGACCGACTTTTCGTTTCCAGGAATCGTCCGGGAGGAAAAGATGATCATGTCGCCCTTGGCCAGCTGCACGTCTGGATGTTGCTTGTCGGCGATCCGTGCCATGGCCGCCCGCGGCTCGCCCTGGCTGCCGGTACACAGCAACACAACGTCCTTGCGGTGGATGTACCTGAACTCCTGCTGGTCGACATAGCGGAAGTCTTCAGGGATATAGCCCGTATCGCGAGCCACCGATATAACCCGGTGCAATGCACGCCCCGCAACCACCAACGTCCGGCCTGCCGCACGCGCTGCATCCGCCACCGCCTTGATCCGGGCAACGTTTGACGAAAACGTGGTGACAGCCACCCGATGTGGCGCAGCCTTGATTATCTTGGCAAGCGATGCCGCGATTTCTGCCTCCGAGGGGGAGCGCCCATCGCGCATGGCGTTGGTTGAATCGCAGACCAGCGACCGCACCTTCTCCTGCCCCAATTCGGCCAGGCGATTTTCATCCGGGGGGGCACCGACGAACGGTGTCTGATCGAGCTTCCAGTCTCCCGTATGCAGGCTCAGCCCAAGAGGTGTGCGGATGGCGATCGCGGATGGCTCTGGAATGGAATGCGACATCGTCACAAGTTCAATGTCGAACGGTCCGATCTGTGCTCGCCCGCCCATGGGAATCACATTGAGAGGCAATTTGATTTTGCCGCCAAATTCCGCAGCCTTGGCCTTGAGCATGCCTGCCGTGAACGGCGTGGCGTAGATCGGCACGCCCAGCTGCGGCCACAGATCAATCACCGCGCCAACGTGATCTTCGTGCGCGTGCGTTAGAACGATGCCCTCCAGCGCCGAGCGCTCCTCGACCAGAAACCTGATGTCCGGCAGGATAACGTCTACACCAGGGTCAAATTCGCCTTCGGGGAAGGTAATGCCCAAGTCAACCAGCAGCCACCGCCGTGCATTGGCCGGTCCGAACCCATACAGATAAGCGTTCATACCGATTTCGCCCAGCCCGCCAAGCGCCACCAGCACCAACTCGTCGCCCGCCCCCGTCTGCTTCCCCTTGTTCGACTTTGCCAAAATTCTCGTCTTTCCCTGCACCCGGCAGCCTACCGCCGCTTCTTCTCAAGGCTGACTTATGACATTTCCTTTTCAGAAGCGAGCGACACATCACCAAAAGTGAATTTCCGAATTGCCCCGTCCTGTCCTGCCAGCAACAACGCCCCATCGACATCCAAACCAGCAAACCGCCCTGCCTCCAGCCCTGACTGGGTGTTCACCGTCATTTCGGTACCGATCGGCGAGGAAACAGCGCACCAGGCAGACAGGACATCACGAAAGCCCGCCTCACCCTGCCACCTGCCATCGATCGCCCAACGGACAAAGGCTGCATCAAGCGCTGCCAGAGCAACATCGGGCATGACGTGCCGCGTTGTAACCTCTTGAAGCGTCGTCACACGACGACCAGCGATTCCAGGGGCGATTGCCAGATTCAGCCCCACCCCAACTACGGCAAATGGCCGGTCTCCCGCAAACGAACTTTCAATCAGCACGCCACCCAGCTTGGCGCCGTCCACCAGAATATCATTTGGCCACTTGAGAACGAGCCTCGGCAGCGGAGCGCCACCATTAAGTCCCTGAATTGCATCCACAACAGCAACGCCGGCAACCAACGATAACCGCGCAGCGTTTGCCACAGTCCCCGTCAAGGGAAGCAAGAGACTTGCTGTCAGATTGCCCTCTCCACCGGCCCAAACCCGTCCAGACCGGCCACGCCCGGAACTCTGGCGCTCAGCCATGATCCAAAGCGGCGCCAACGTCCCACTCATGGCTCGGCGCATTGCTTCTGAATTGGTGGAATCGACCTCTTTAAGCGCAACGACGCGCGTCGTAGGTTGCGGTTGGATCACAGGCGAAGTGACCGCGCAGCTAGTGCCGCAGCATCAACCAGCGGCGCAGGATAAACGATGAAGAACAACACGAAGATTGTCGCCAACGCCATGATCGTACCGACCTTGACGTCGATCTGGAGGAACTTTTCCTTGGGCTCGCGCACAAACATGATGATGACGATGCGCAGGTAGTAGAACGCAGAGACAACGCTTGCCAGCACGGCAACGACCGCTAGTGGAATCATGTCGGCCTTAACGGCAGCAGCAATCACGTAGAACTTGCCCCAGAACCCCGCCAGCGGTGGAATACCGGCCATCGAGAACATCAGCATGCCAAGCGCGAACGCCATACCCAGGTTGTTCTCGGCAAGACCTGACAATTCCTCGATCTCTTCCACCGGTCCATCACGGCGGCGCATGGCCAGGATGCACGCAAAGGTCCCAAGCGTCATGACGAGATAAATCGCCATGTAGATGAGCACGCCTTGGGCCCCTTCCGGGTTGTTGGCAGCCAGCCCCAGCAGCGCAAAGCCAACGTGGCCAATTGATGAATATGCCATCAGCCGCTTAATGTTGCTCTGCCCGATTGCTGCGAAAGAACCAAGCAGCATGGATGCAATCGAGGTGAATACGATGATCTGCTGCCAGGCCGGGGCGACATCGGGGAACGCAACTGTCAACGTGCGCACCAACAGCGCCATCGCCGCGACCTTGGGTGCAGCAGCAAACAGCGCCGTGACGGGAGTGGGTGCACCTTCATAGACATCCGGCGTCCACATATGGAAGGGCACAGCTGAAATCTTGAACGCCAGCCCCACCAACAAGAATACCAGACCGACGATAACCCCGATGTTTCCGGCTTTGGCCACGCCCGCAATCACCGGGAAACTCGTTGATCCGGCAAAGCCGTAGATCAACGATGCGCCATAAAGCAGCATGCCCGAAGACAGCGCACCAAGGACGAAATACTTGAGCCCCGCCTCGCTTGAGCGCACCGCATCCCGCCGGAATGCCGCCAGGACATAGAGCGCCAGACTTTGCAACTCCAGGCCGATGTATAGGGCGATGAGGTCGTTGGCAGAGATCATCATCATCATGCCAACCGTCGCCAACAACACCAACACAGGATACTCGAACTTCATCAGTTTCATTTCGCCGAACGATTGAAACGTCAAAAGCAGCGCGCCAGCGGCTCCGATCAGAACCAGCACCTTCATGAAGCGCGTGAACCGATCGATGACGAAGGCATCATCAAAGAGGCTGGTTGCATGCAGAGGATTGAGCAGCATTACCGCACCGGCAATCATCAACAAACCGATCGCCAGCCAAGCCACCATCGGGCCTGCTTCTTCCTGGTTTTCCTGGAATGCACCCTGCATCAACAGCGCCATCGCACCGATAGCCAGGATGATTTCCGGCAACGCTGCGTAGGACAGAAGGTCCGTCATGGCAGATTCTCCTTCGGTCCCTCGTAGGCGGAACTGATCTTCATCTTCAACGCGCGCGCCTTTTCGCTCTCAGCCGTGCGGATCGCAGCCTCGTAATTGGTGACCAGGTTTTTCACCGATGGCGACGTGACATCCAGGATCGGAGCCGGATAAAAACCGAAAAAGATCGTCAAAAAGACCAGCGGCACCATGACGAGGATTTCGCGCGGATTCATATCCATGATTGCCTTGAGGCTCGGCTTTTCGAGCGCACCGTAGATCACTCGCCTATAAAGCCACAGCGCATAACAGGCAGACAGAATGACACCCGTCGTGGCGAATACGGCAACCCATGTATTGGCGCGGAAAGCGCCGAGCAGCGTCAGGAATTCGCCAACGAAACCCGAGGTGCCGGGCAAGCCGACGTTCGCCATTGTGAAAACCATGAAACAGAATGCATAGAACGGCATGCGGTCAGCCAACCCGCCATAGGCCGCGATCTCTCGCGTATGCATTCGGTCGTATATCACGCCGACGCATAAAAACAGCGCAGCCGAGACGATTCCATGCGACAACATCTGAAAGATCGCGCCATCAAGCCCCTGCTGCGTGAAGGTGAAGATGCCCATCGTCACGTAACCCATGTGCGCCACCGACGAATAGGCAATCAGTTTCTTCATGTCCTCCTGCGCCAACGCCACCAGCGATGTGTAGATGATGGCAATCACCGAAAGCGAGAACACCAGAGGCGCCAGCTCCGCACTTGCCACCGGAAACATCGGCAAGGAGAACCGGAGGAAACCGTAACCACCCATTTTCAAAAGGATGCCTGCCAGAATTACCGAACCGGCCGTCGGTGCCTCGACGTGTGCATCGGGAAGCCAGGTATGCACCGGCCACATCGGCATTTTCACCGCGAACGAAGCGAAGAAAGCCAACCACAGCCACCACTGCATATCGACCGGGAACTTCGCTTGCAGCAGCTGCTCGATATCGGTCGTACCCGCATGCCACCACATCGCCATCATGGCCAATAGCATCAGTACAGAGCCAAGCAGCGTGTAGAGGACGAACTTGTAGCTGGCGTAGATCCTGCGCTTTCCGCCCCACACACCGATGATGATGAACATCGGGATGAGACCTGCTTCGAAGAACAGATAGAACAACACCAGATCAAGCGCGACGAACACTCCGATCATAAGCGTTTCCAGGACAAGAAACGCTATCATGTATTCCTTGACGCGCTTCTGGATCGACTCCCAGGACGCCAGAATGCACAGCGGCATGAGGAACGTTGTCAGAATGACGAATAGCATCGAAATGCCGTCCACGCCGACCTTGTAGGTGAAAGTCCCAAGCCACGGCATCTGATCGACAAATTGGAAACCAGTGTTGGTCTTGTCAAATGAAACCCAGATAAAAAGCGACAAAACGAACGTGACGAGCGTCGTCCACAAAGCGACGAAGCGCGCGTTGCGCACGGCATCCTGAGGCAGAAACGCTATGAACAGTGCACCAAGCAGAGGCAGCAGCAGAAGCAGGCTCAGGATGGGAAGCGTGACCAGGTTCATTTCATCCCCCCACCGGCGAAAATGAAGTAGCTGATGAGAAGCGCCACGCCGATCAGCATGGCAAACGCATAGTGATAGATGTAACCGGTTTGCAGCTTGACGATCCGGCCCGTTGTCCAAACGACACTGCGCGCCGTTCCATCAATCGTCCCGTCGATAACCGCCCCATCGCCGCCCTTCCATAATGCCCGGCCAAGCCACATGGTGGGCCGGACCAGCAGGAAGTCATAAAGCTCGTCGAAATACCACTTGTTCAACAAGAACAGATAGACCGGGCGGAATGCCTTGGCCGTAGCCTCGGGCAGCCACGGCGCGACAATGTAGTACAGATAGGCAAGGCCGAAACCGACAGACATGGCAATGGTCGCAGACCACAAAACCCATGTTGGAAGATCGTGGTGCCCGCCCCCTTGTGCTTCGCTGGCACCGTGCGCAGCCACACCGGCAGCATGTTCAGCGCCCTCGCCCACCGCTTGCCCGGCCGCGCCAATGGCATGCGCAACGTCATTGGCTGCTGTCGTTGTGGCGACGGCGACGGCGTCGCTACCCTGGGCAATGGCGGTGCCCCAGAAGCCTGTCATCATGTCACCGATGAAGTAGGGCTGGAACACAAAGCCGGCAAACACGGCGCCAACCGCCAGCACGCCAAGCGGGATCAGCATGACGAGTGGGCTTTCGTGCGCATGCTTGTAGACGTCCGGTTCCGCCCGCGTCTTGCCGTGGAACGTCATGAACACCAGGCGCCAGGAGTAGAACGATGTCATGAACGCAGCAAACACCAGCAGCCAGAACGAATAGTCATAAGGCAGGTGCGCGGCATACGCGCTTTCGATGATGGCATCCTTGGAATGGAAGCCCGCGAACCCTGCGACATGCGGAATGCCCACGCCTGTAAGTGCCAATGTCCCAATCAGCATCATGATCCACGTAATGCGGATCTTCGGTGCCAGCCCCCCCATGTTGCGCATATCCTGCTCATGATGCATGGCATGGATGACCGAACCTGCCCCCAAAAACAGCAACGCCTTGAAGAACGCATGCGTGAATAGATGGAAAATACCCGCGCCATATGCAGACACGCCCAGTGCAGCGAACATGTAGCCGAGCTGCGAACAGGTTGAATAGGCAATCACACGCTTGATGTCGTTTTGAACGAGACCGACCGTTGCCGCAAAAAATGCCGTGACCGTCCCCACCAGCGTGACGACCTGAAGGGCCACCGGAGCCTGCTCAAACAATGGCGACAGCCGTGCCACCATGAATACACCAGCCGTAACCATGGTGGCGGCATGGATCAAAGCAGAAACCGGTGTCGGGCCTTCCATCGCGTCCGGCAGCCACGTATGCAGCAGCAGCTGCGCAGACTTGCCCATCGCCCCCATGAACAAGAGCAGGCATAGCGTCGTCATGACATCGACCTGCATGCCCAGGAACGGCATGGTCGCGCCCTTTGCGCCAGGCGCTGCTTCAAAGATCACATCAAGGCTGATCGAGCCGAAGTAGAAGTAAACGCCGAAGATGCCCAGGGCGAAGCCGAAGTCACCCACCCGGTTGACAACGAAGGCCTTGATTGCCGCCGCGTTGGCCGATGGCTTGTGATACCAGAACCCGATCAACAGATAGGATGCCAGACCGACACCTTCCCAACCAAAGAACATCTGCAAGAGGTTGTCTGCTGTCACCAGCATGAGCATGGCGAACGTGAACAGCGACAAGTAGGCGAAGAACCTTGGTCGACTGTCGTCCTCGTGCATGTAGCCGACCGAATAAAGATGCACGAATGCCGACACCGTGGTTACCACCACCAGCATGACTGCCGTCAGCGTATCGATCCTGAGAGACCACGAGACGTCGAGGTCTCCCGACGTGATCCAGCGCATCACGGGAACGCGCGCTGTCTCCGAACCAAAACCAACCTGCATGAACACGAACCAGGACAGCACCATCGAAATCATCAGGAACCCTGTCGTGATGATTTCAGACGGCCGGTCACCGATAGCGCGGCCAAAGAAGCCCGCGATAATCGCGCCCAGCAATGGCAAGAAGACGATTGCGTGGTAGATCATATTTTAGCGCTCCCGAGCTTGAGAGTGCGTAGGGAATAGGAAGAGTGGGAGTAGGTCATCTTTTTTCCCGATCCTGTAGCCCCTGATCGGGGATCTCAATAACTTTCCTACCTGCTCGCATTCCTCCAGCACCAGATCGGTGTCCGTGGCATTCATCATTCCAACCGACTGAGAGATCAAGGTATGTGTTTCCAATTCTTTTAGAGAGCCTTGCGCAATGCGAAGGAACTGAATGTACGCACCGGTGTTCTCGCGTCCATTGCCCTCCGCAATGTTGGCAGGTACAGATACCGCCGCTCGGCGCATTTGGGAGACTAGTCCAAACTTCTCGGATTTGGGAAAGGAACCGGTCTTCGCGTAACACAACGTTGCCAACGCCATGCCACGTTGCCAAACTATTAGATCCCGATACGAACGTATTTTCGACACCCGAACACACGATCCCTATTCCCCACTCCCAATTCCCATAAAATTCAGCCCTTCATCATATTGACGTCATCAACCGCGATGGAGCCGCGATTGCGGAAGTATACGACCACGATGGCAAGACCGATCGCCGCCTCAGCCGCCGCCACGGTCAATACGAACAAAGCAAACACCTGGCCGACCTGGTCACCCAGGAAGCTGGAAAACGCAACGAGGTTGATGTTGACGGCAAGCAGCATCAACTCAACCGACATCAACATGACGATGACATTCTTGCGGTTCAAAAAGATGCCGAAGATGCCGATGGTAAGTATGCACGCTGCCACCACCAGGTAATGCGCCAATCCAATCGTCATCGCCTTCAATTCCCCAAATCGCATCGGCCTGAGCCGAACAAGAACCGCGTCGCGTGCTCTGTCACCCGCTACCTGTGTGCATCCGCCGACGGTACAATGGCCTGTCCCGGCGCCACCTTGACGATTTCAACCGCGGTCTCCGGCGTCCGGTTGACCTGAGCGGAAATCGACTGGCGCTTGACGCCTTCTTTATGTTTGAGCGTCAGGACAATGGCACCGACCATCGCCACCAGAAGCACCAGCCCGGCGCTCTGGAAGAAGTAGACATACTTCGTGTAAATGAGCAGCCCCAGCGCCTTGGTATTGGAAACGCCTTCAGGCGCAACAGCGGCAAGCTGTGTTCCGACCCCCACGTCAAACCCATGAAACGCATAAAGCATGATCAGTTCGGCCAGAACAACGCCACCGATGATAAGCCCAATGGGTGCGTTCTTAATGAATCCTGCTCGCAACTCGGCAAAGTCGACGTCAAGCATCATGACGACGAACAAGAATAGAACCGCCACTGCACCAACGTAGACGATGACCAGCAGCATCGCCAGGAACTCAGCCCCCAACAGAACGAACAGACCGGCCGCATTGAAGAATGCCAGAATCAGAAACAACACGGCATGCACTGGGTTCTTGGCCGTGATGACCAACACGGCAGAGACCACCGCCAGAACGGCAAACAGATAGAAAAAGAAGGCTGTTACCGTCATCACGTCACCTGTACTGGGCGTCGAGCGCCAGGTTCTTGGCAATCTCGCGCTCCCAGCGATCGCCGTTCTCCAGGAGCCTGGCCTTGTTGTAGAAAAGCTCCTCGCGCGTTTCCGTCGCGAACTCGAAGTTCGGTCCTTCGACAATGGCGTCCACCGGGCACGCCTCCTGACACAGCCCGCAATAGATGCATTTCGTCATGTCGATGTCATAGCGCGTCGTCCGCCGCGTACCATCGTTGCGGCGCGGCCCCGCCTCGATGGTGATCGCTTGTGCCGGGCAGATCGCCTCGCACAATTTGCAGGCGATGCAGCGCTCCTCCCCGTTGGGATAGCGCCGAAGCGCATGCTCCCCGCGGAAACGTGGGCTCAAGGGGCCCTTCTCGAACGGATAATTCAATGTCGCCTTGGGCGCGAAGAAGTAGCGCATCGTCAGGAAGAACGCCGAGACGAACTCCGTCAGGAAAAGCGATTTGACTCCGGATGCCACACTCATGCGTCGTCTCCGTCCTCACTTATAGATCATCGGCACGATGTAGTAGCCGAGTGCAAAAAAATCATCACATAGGTCCAGGCAACGAGACGTATAACACCCGCCACCTTTTTCTGTTTCACTGTCGGCTTGGCACGCTCGGCGCGATCGGCAATCCATCTCAATATCCCGAAGTTTGCTAATCCGAAGGCCGTGCCTCCCAAAAGCCCAGCCATGGCAGGTGTCATGCGAGCCCCCCGAAGTGCAGCACCGCCGCAACGACCACCACCATCACCAACGACAATGGCAGGAAAACCTTCCAGCCAAGCCGCATCAATTGGTCGTAGCGGTAACGCGGCACCATCGCCTTCACCATCGCGAACATGAAGAACACGAGCGTGACCTTGGCCAGGAACCAGAAGATTCCCGGCACCCAGATGAACGGAGCCAGCGCGATCGGAGGCTGCCAGCCGCCAAGGAACAGGATGGTCGTCAGCGCGCACATGGTCACGATCGCCACGTACTCGCCGAGCATGAACAGCAGGTACGGCGTCGAGGAGTATTCGACCATGAAGCCGGCGACGAGCTCGGATTCCGCCTCGGGAAGATCGAATGGTGGCCTGTTCGTCTCGGCCAGCG
>JBKEAX010000147.1:0-3708 GCA_047972825.1 Hyphomicrobiaceae bacterium
GACGTGAAGACAGATTGCCTGCCGGCCACCTCGTTTGCAGAACTGAGAAAGCAAATCACCGGCCTGCCCCAGTATGACAAAGCCGTTGCTCGTGCCGCGCAAGAGCGCCAGGATTCCTTGACCAAGCCTCCCGGATCTCTGGGTCGCATGGAGGAACTGGCGGTCTTCATGGCGGGTTGGCAGGGCCGCGAAATTCCCACGTTGAGGAAAGCGCAGGCCCTCGTATTTGCAGGCAATCACGGCATTTGTGCGCAGGGCGTCAACGTCTATCCGCAATCAGTGACAGCGCAGATGGTGGCAAATTTTGAGGCCGGCGGCGCTGCGATCAACCAGTTGTGCCAAGCTGCTGGTGCCCGGCTTTCCGTGATTGCATTGGATCTTGAACGTCCAACCCATGATCCCACGACGCGCGATGCCATGAGCGAGGCCGAGACGCTTGATGCGATGACGCGCGGTTATGCAGCGGTCGATCCGGCAGCGGATATCATTGTCCTAGGCGAAATGGGTATCGGCAACTCAACGATAGCTGCAGCACTGGCATTGGCACTGTTCGGAGGGGAGGCGGCGGATTGGGTTGGGCCGGGCACGGGGGCGGGTGCAGCCGGTGTCTCGCACAAGGCAGATGTCATCGCGCGCGTGCAAGCGAGGATCGCTAACAGCCCGAGCATTGATCCGTTGCAGATCCTCGCAGCCACTGGCGGCCGCGAGCAGGCAGCCCTTTGTGGCGCCATCCTTGCCGCACGCATGCAACGAATTCCAGTCATACTTGACGGCTTCATTTGCACGGCGTCAGCCGCGGTGCTTCATGTGATTTCCTCCGGCCTGCTTGGCCACTGTATCGCGGGGCACGTCGGCGCTGAGCCTGGACATAGGCCTTTGCTGGCCAGGCTTGAGAAAAGGCCATTGCTTGACCTTGGCATGCGTCTTGGCGAAGGCTCAGGAGCAGCTCTGGCTCTGATATTGGTCAAGGCGGCAATTGCCACACATGCGGGCATGGCGACGTTCGATCAGGCCGGGGTCTCCGGCAAATGAGTAACGAAGAACCGCGCGGCGGCTTGGTCCGCACATTCAAGCTGCGCCGCGATGAGTTGCGACATGCCATCATGTTCCTGACACGCATTCCTGTCGGACGGATTGAACAGCTTCCACCGCTTGCCGATTCCGCGTGGGCTTATCCCATCGCAGGCGGGCTGCATGGTCTTGTGATCGGACTAGGCTACTGGGCCGCGCACGCGCTAGGGCTGGGTAGCCTCGTGTCTGCACTCTTCGCGGTGCTGGCTGGTGTCATGGCATCGGGTGCGTTCCACGAGGACGGACTTGCTGATTGCGCGGATGGTTTTGGAGGTGGATGGACACGCGAGCGTAAGCTGGAGATCATGCGTGACAGTCGCATCGGCACCTACGGCACGGTAGCTCTAATTATTGCGTTTGGCTTGCGGGTCACCCTTTTTGCAGAAATCGGCAGCGTTTACGACGTGTTGTGTGCGGCTGTTGTCCTCGGTGCGCTGACACGCGGACTCTTGCCACTTGCGATACTCCTGCTGCCTGCGGCCAGGACAGATGGAGCGGCGGCGGAGACTGCTGGAAGGTTGTCGTCTGGTGTTGCAGGCGTATCAGTCGCGCTGGGTCTAGCCACAGCATTCGCGCTGTTGGCACCTTCCCAACTTCTGGCGATCGGTGCGGCTGCGATCGGAATGAGTGCGATGTTTATCATCGCGAGCCGACAGATCGGCGGACTGACAGGCGATGTTTTGGGTGCCGCTCAGGTCATCGGAGAGATAGCAGGGCTTCTTGCTATAGCAGCGTTGTCGTCCCCGTGAATGCGCACGGTTCGGGGTGAAGAACACCGCGAGAAATAAAAGAAAATAGAGCGCGCGCGGTTCCGTGAAACGTGAACGCGATCTATTGGAAATCAGATCGAGTTACAAAGGGACGCAACGCCGCCGGTGGATAAATTTGTCTCCACCGGCCACGCGCAATAAGTGTTCACAGGGGCTACCCCTTGACCACGAAAACTGCTTTCTGCGTCTCGCCCGTTGAACGTGGAATCTTCACTTCGAATGTGCCCGGGCGAATCGGGATGAACTTGATCGTGGCCTTGCCTTCGCTATCGAATTCAAGCGAGTCGAGTCCCAGCGGGCGGACTTCGATGTCGTTGATTACGACTTCCTCAATCCATACATTGCGGAAGAATTCGGGCCCGACAATGCCAAGCTCCTGAGAACCGTCCGCGACGATGTCGATTGTATAATACTTGCCCGCTTCCAGTTCATAGGGTGCAGCCGCCAACGGCTTGCCTGCTGAAAGCGTGATTGGATCAAGTTTGGTCTTTTTCTTCAAGAGCCCGGACTGCGCCATTGCCGGCGAAGCAGTAAACATGAGCGCTGTGGTGAAGGCGGTGACGACAAGCGTCAGGAATTTCATCGTCGCGCGGGTCTCAAGCATCAGTATTCCTCATACAGGTTTGCCGGTGAGCTGAAAAAAGCCCCGGGTTTCGGGTTATGTATGTAACATTGTAACATAAAAGGTGTGGCGGGCAATCGCACTTGCGTGAATAGGTTTGCCATGCGGATTGGTTTGCGCAATGTGGACTTTCTCCGTGCACATATGCCCGCTGTGGAGCACGCGGCAGGGCCGTCTTAGCTCAGGGACACGCAAAAATGTCAAAGCTCGGTATTGCTGCCGTAATTGTGACCGGGGTGGCCGCCGGCGCCATTCTCGGCCAGATGTACGGCCGCGCATCATTCTCAGGTATTGACGATGCAATTGCATGCGCCGTGATTGCCGACGCAATCGAAGTGGGCGCCATTCCGAAAGCTGACGTCGGGATGGCGACCGCCAGGCTCGCCGAAGGTTCAGGACTCGATGGCGAACAAAAGCGTGCCGTGACGCAATCGGTTGAGTGCGTCACACGCGCTCTGAACAAAAAGCACGCAATGTACCGCGATGGGGGTAAGTGATGCGCATGGCAGCAATCGCGGCGGGGTTCGCTGTAGCGCTTCTCATGGGTGGCATTGGCGGATATGCGGGATGGGTTTACTCAAACCTTATGCAGCAGGCGTCGAGCAGTCTGCACTTCACATGCGCACTGCTGGATGAGGGCGAGCGAGCGGGCGTCTGGACAAAGGCGCAGCGAGCACAAATTGTCGATCGTTCGGCGGCGCGGCGCAAGCAGAGCACGCCTGAAGTCCGGGCCAAGGCCGAGTTGACAGATCATCGCCTCAAAGGCGAGGACGGAGGCTGTAGCGTGATCTAATCTGCCAGAAGGCGCCACGCTGTGACGCGATCAATCAATCCCAGCACTTGGCAACAAAAACCGCCGCTCGGCTAGGCCGGCGGCGGTTTTGAAGTTCTTGCTTCGTATATAGCGATGCGGTCGTGAGCTTACCGGAACCGCTTCCAGGTTACGGTTACCTTTGCGCCAACAGGAACGCGTGGGTAAAGGTCAAGCACGTCCTCGTTATACATGCGGATGCAACCCTTTGACACGGCCGTTCCAATCGTCCACGGGGCATCCGTGCCATGAATCCGGTAAAGTGATGAACCCAGGTAGAGCGCGCGAACACCAAGCGGGTTGCGCGGATGGCCGCCGGGAACATACGCCGGAAGCTTCGGGTTTTCGCGCCGCATGGTCGGCGTCGGTGTCCAGGATGGGTTCACACGCTTTTGAGAAACTCTTGTCACGCCGGACCAGCGGCTCTGCTGACG
>JBKEAX010000577.1:0-11005 GCA_047972825.1 Hyphomicrobiaceae bacterium
TTCGGCAATATCACGATGGAGAAAGAACCGCTGATCCTCGATGCGATGGCCCAGGCGATGGCCGCCCACAACAACAAGGGCCTCGTCATTGCCCAGGTCGAACGCATCGTGGCCGACAATTCCTTGTCCCCCAAAAGCGTCAAGGTTCCCGGCATCCTGGTTGACTGCGTCGTTGTCGCCGATCCTCCAGAGATGCACCGGATGAACTATGGCGTCATGTATAATCCCGCCCTTTCCGGTGAAGTCCGCGTGCCAGTGGAAGGCATGGCGAAAATGCCGCTCAATGAGCGAAAGATTATTGCCCGCCGCGCCGCCTTCGAACTGCCACCCAATGGCGTCATCAACCTCGGCGTTGGCGCGCCTGACGGCATCGCAGCAATCGCCAACGAGGAAAAAGTAACCCAGCACATTACCATGACGACTGAAGCCGGCGCGGTCGGTGGCGTCCTGGCGGGCGGGTCCAACTTTGGCTCGTCAGCCAATGCTCACTCGATCATCGACCAGAACCAGATGTTCGACTTCTACGACGGCGGTGGCCTCGACATGACATGCCTTGGCATGGCTGAATGCGACGAAGCCGGCAACGTCAACACATCCCGCTTCGCTGGCCGCCTCAACGGATGCGGCGGCTTTATCAACATTTCCCAGAATGCACGCGCCGTCGTATTTGCAGGCACATTCACCGCGGGTGGGCTGGAAATCGCCGTTGAAGGCGGCAAGTTGCGCATTGTCAAGGAAGGGCGGCAACGCAAGTTCGTCAAGCAGGTCGAGGAAGCGACCTTCTCCGGCGATTATGCCAAACAAAAGCGTCAGCCCGTCATATATGTCACCGAACGCTGCGTTTTCGAGCTCACACCAGATGGCCTGGAGCTGGTGGAAGTTGCACCCGGCATCGACATCGAGAAAGACATCATCGCGCACATGGATTTCAAACCGATCGTCAAACAGCCGATCGACATGGACCCACGCATTTTTATCGACGAACCGATGAACCTGGCAGACGACCTTTTCAATGTGAAGCTCGCCGAGCGCATAGAATACGATCCAGATCGAAATGCGCTCTTTGTCAATCTGGAAGGATGGAGCGTACGCAAGCGCAGCGACATGGACGATCTCAAGCGCGTCATCGAAGTTGCATGCAAGGAAGCCGGTCGCCGTGTCCACGCCATTGTCAACCTGGATGGCTTCCGCGTGGCCGAAGATCTTGTCGATGATCACCTCGAACTCATCGAGTATCTCAAGCAGAACCACTATATATCGAGGTCCCGTTACACCACGAGCGCCTTCATGCGCATGAAGATGCAGGACAAGGTCGGGGAGCTGGAGCGCGCACCACACATCTTCTCATCAGAAGAGAAGGCCCACGCAGCACGCGAGGCCGCAGCACTGCGGCGGCGCCTGCAACACGTCGAGCGGCTTGACTGACGACGCGATCGCAAAAGGCCAACGTCACAAGAACTATGAGTGCTCCCAAAGTGCATTCACATTTCGCGAACTCTCGGCAGCCCTGATACGGTCTTGCCGAGGGTTTGCGACAACGGCATGCATAAAATCAAGGACTTAAAGCGTGAGAAGCGAATCCCATAGTTCGCGACGCGCTTTAGTTTCGCGCGCCCAGCGCCATCAACCCCTGTGGTGGACGGACGCGCTCTGGCACCGTCTCGCCTGCACGCACGGCCTCTATCCGCTGCCGTATGGCGTCCGGATCAAACCCGGAATTGCGCGAAGTTCCAGCCATCGCCTTTTCCCGTGTGCTTGATTGTTGAAGCATGCGCGCCAGGAATTCATCATCAATGCGTTCGCTGGGAAATTTCGGCGCATTGTGCTTGGGTGACAAAGGCGCATCGATACCCGACACGGATCCTCCGGGCCGATTGCCGGCAATTTGCGGCGGTTCGATCACCAGACGCTGGCCAATCGTGCGCGGTTGCCGCGAACCTGCAACCCGCGCAGCGCGCCGCCATTGCTGCACCGAACGCACTGCGCGCCCAGGCACCGGAGCCATCGTCGGAGCCAACGGTGATAGCATATCAACGCTCTCGGATCGTGCCAGCGGCGGCAACACTGAGCGTCCTGAAATGGCATCGGAAGGCGCAGTGCCAGGTAGCGCCGTCGGATCGAGATCGCGATGCGCATCAAGCATCACCGACCGCCAGATTTCCGCTGGCAGATTGCCGCCCATCACTTGCCGCATCGGCGCACCGTTATCGGTCCCGACCCAGACACCCGTGGTCATATGCGCCGTGTAGCCGATGAACCAAGCATCCCTGAAATCCTGCGTGGTTCCAGTCTTGCCTGCTGCCGGGTGGCGCGGCAACGCCGCCCGGCGGCCCGTTCCCGCCACCAGTGCAGCATTGAGCATGTCGTTGATAGCCCCGACATTCTGCTCAGAAATCACGCGCCGCTGCTGCGATGGCCCTCGCGCATAGATAAGACGCCCATTGTTGAGCCTGATCCGCCGAATGATGTGCGGCTCAATCAAATGCCCACCTTCCGAGAAAGCACCATAAGCGGCAACAACTTCCAGCAGATTGAGTTCCGATGTCCCCAGCGCGAGCGACAAATCTTCCCGCAGTTCCGATACTATTCCCAATCGTCGCGCCGTTCGTGCAACCGCAGTAATTCCTGAATCCCTGGCAAGTTGCACCGCCACCGAATTGACCGACCTGCCCAGCGCCTGCCGCAGCGTAATCGCGCCGGCATGCTTTTGGTTGTCATTCTGTGGTGACCATCCATCGATGGTGATTGGCTTGTCATACATCACGCTGTCGGGTTTCATGCCACGCTCAAGCGCAGTCAGATAGACGAACGGCTTGAACACAGAGCCAGGTTGCCGATGCGCCTTTGCTGCCCTGTTGAACTGGCTTTGCGCATACGATCGCCCGCCCACAAGGACCCGGATTCCCCCGCCCCTATCAAGCGACACGAGGGCCGCTTGGCTCGCCTGCATGGTTTTGCCTTTGCCATCGAGCATGTTCGCAACGACACGGTTGGCGCGCCGTTGCAAAGCCGCATCGATCGTTGTTTCGACGATCATCTCAGCGTTTTCGGTACCCAGGACCGGCGGCAACCTCTCAAGCACCAGGTCAACTGCATATTCAAAGCCTGTCGCCGCATCTGAACCCTTCGCCGTCGAAATCCGTATCGGAGTGCGCCGGGCCTCGCTAAACGTGACATCGTCGATCACCCCAGCCTGCCGCATCTTCGCAAGCACTGATCGCGCCCGCCGCATCGATGCTTCCTGGTTTGACGTCGGCGCATATTTGGAAGGAGCCTTCAACAACCCGGCGATGAGAGCGGCCTCTGCCACGGAAAGAGCCCGTACGGATTTATCGAAATAGCGTTGCGAAGCCGCCTCCACACCGTACGCGCCTGCACCGAAATACACTCGATTGAGATAGAGTTCGAGAATCTCTGTTTTGGTAAGGCGCACTTCCAGCCAAACAGCCAGTGCCAACTCGTCGAGTTTTCGCGACAGGGTGCGTTCTGACGTAAGGAACAGGTTCTTGGCCAGTTGCTGCGTCAGCGTCGAACCGCCCTGCACGAACCGGCCAGCCCTCAGGTTCGCGAAAGCCGCGCGTACAAGCCCGAACGGATCAAGACCGAAATGTTTGAAGAACCGGCGATCCTCGGTTGCAACGACAGCATCGACGACATGCTGGGGAACCAATTCAATCGGCACATAATCGTGCGCTGCGCCGCGCTTGGCGAGAAGCGTACCATCCCTCGCGACAATGCGAATTACCGGAGCGGTATCCTTGGAACGTACCGAGAGCGGGTCTGGAAATGCGATCGTGTAGTAGATCAGCATACCGCCAAGCCACAACGAAACCCCCAGCACACCAGCCAGCATTGCAGAGGAAACCAGTCTCACCTGCCAGGAAAAGCGCAACTTTCCCGCCTGGTTGGACCGGGCCGAATTGTTGTTTGTGGTATTCTGCTCGGGCATTTCCAACAACGGGCTCGTTGGCGGGCCTTGCACCCTCTGTCGCCAAAAAAGACCCATCCCCACAGGCTTAAGCGAATAAAAAAGAGAGCATGTCAGGCTGGAGTGTTCAGCTCAAAACGCGCTCCAACAATTCAGCACGGATCACCTCGCGGTCAGGAACAAACAAGCGCCACCTGCCGGCATCCACAGCCCGGGAACGACAGCCATTCGACCGCAACCTCAGTAGCCGCTCGTGCCCAATGACTATAATCAAACAGTGTCTAAGAGAGAGTTAACCATGCCGGAACTGGAAAGCCTGGTTTCAAGTGCCCAGGTTTAGCGCCGCACAGAACAAGACCTGATCAACGCCCGCGCTTTACATCCTGAACGGCCTGCTCAAGCGCCTGCAAAAAACGCGAGCGATCCTGCTTTGTGAAGCTGGCGTTATAGCCCTTGCTTTCTCCAGTCTCACGCAAATGCTGCTGAAGTTCGCGCATCGCCAGCGCCGAACCGATGTTGGCATCCGTAAACGGCTTGCCTGTAGAGCCGATAACTTTCGCACCCGCCTTTAAACACCGCGAAGCAAGCGGGATGTCGGCCGTCACCGCAATATCGCCCGCGCCAACACGCTCGGCAATCCAGTCGTCCGCCACATCCGGCCCATCCGGCACCACAACGCGATGAACGTTCTCGCCTTCTGGTAGACGCATAAACGCATTCGAGACGAAATGGATCGCGAGCCCATGCCGCCCCGCCACCTTCGCCGCCTCATCCTTCACCGGACACGCATCCGCATCAACGTAGATGGTTGTTGTCATGAAAAATCAGATCTCGACCTGGGTACCAATTTCCACCACTCGGTCAGTGGGAATGCGGAAGTACCCGGTTGCGTCCGCTGCAACCGAAGTCATCCAGATGAACGCTCCTTGCTGCCAGCGTGGTAATCCCTTGTTCCGAGTCGACTTCAGCGAGCGCCGCGATAGGAAGAACGAAGTTGCCGGCATCTCAATGTTCACCCCTTTGCGACGGCAATGCTCAATGATCTTCGGCATACTCGGCAACTCCATGAAGCCATAGCGTGCTGTCACAACATAGAACTGATCCGTTATCCGCTTCACCTCCACGCGCTCGTAACGCGGCACCCGTGGCGTTTCTTCCGTCTTGATCGCCATGATGATATTGCGATCGTGAAGAACTTTGTTGTGCTTCAGGTTATGCATGAGTGCCGTTGGGACAACTTCCGGGGTAGCTGTCATGAAGACAGCCGTTCCCGAAACGCGTGCCAAAGTACCTTGTTGTAACTTGCGCGCCAGCCAAGTGATGTCACCTTCCTTCTTGCGCTCGTGAGCGATCAAGACCTTGGTACCTGCTCGCCATGTTATCATTGCGAATGCCATTGTTCCCGCGATCAACATTGGCATCCACCCGCCATCCAGGAATTTGAGCATATTGGCGACAAAGAAGACCTGCTCGATGATGATAAGCGGAAAAATAACCGCCATGGCAGCCCAGAGATTCCATCCCCACAACCGCCAAACAACGAACATAGCCATTAATGATGTAATGACCATGGTGGCGGTGACTGAGATACCATAGGCCGTCGCAAGCCCGCTCGAAGTCTTGAATGTCAGAACAAGAACAACAACGACCACGAATAGCGCCCAGTTGACCCTGGGCATGTAGATCTGCCCGCTCATCGTCTCTGACGTGTGCTGGATATGGAGGCGCGGAAGCAAACCAAGCTGGATCGCCTGCCGGGTCAGCGAGAACGCACCGGAAATTACAGCCTGACTGGCAATGATCGTCGCGATCGTCGCCAGCAGCACCATCGGAATCAGCGCCCAATCTGGGTAGAGCTTGTAGAAGGATCCCTCGATGGCGTGCGGATTTGCGAGTACCAGGGCCCCTTGCCCGAAGTAATTAAGGACAAGGGCGGGCAGTACGAACCAGATCCATGCAAACTGAATCGGCTTGCGGCCGAAATGCCCGAGATCCGCATAAAGGGCTTCCGCACCAGTAACCGACAGGAAAACGAGCCCGAGGACGGTGAGGCCAACCAGTCCGTTCGACATCAGAAAGGAAACGCCATAGACCGGATTTATGGCTGCCAGAACACTTGGGTCATCGAATATATGGATGAAACCGCCAGCAGCCAGTACCAGGAACCATGCAACCGTTATCGGACCGAACAACTTTGCAACACGTTCCGTTCCACGTGACTGCATCCAGAACAGGACGAACAGGATCAGGATCGAGAGCGGCACGACGACCTTACTCAGATGGGGATGGACGAGCTTCAACCCCTCGACGGCAGAAACGACCGAAATAGCCGGCGTGATCGCAGCATCACCATAGAAGAACGCCGCACCTGCAATGCCAAGCAGCAACAGCAACTTCGTGCTTCGTTTGGAAGCCTGCTGGCTGAGAGCCATGAGGGCAAACGTGCCGCCTTCACCCTTATTGTCAGCTCGCAGCAGCAGCCAGACGTACTTGAACGTCACAATGAGCAGCAACGCCCAAAGGATCAACGAAAGAACGCCGAAAACAATTTCGCGATTATCGATACCTTGACCATGCGCCGCGGAAACAGCTTCCTTGAATGCGTATAGCGGGCTGGTACCAATATCGCCATACACGACACCGATGGAGCCTAGTACCAGGGGCCAGAATTTTTGCGGGCTTTGCTCTTCAGGACGAGGATCGGGTTTTCCACCGATCGCGTAGGATACAGTCACCTGTTTCACCACTTCAGAAGCTGGACAGTCCAGCAAACTGGCGCAGGCTTCTACGCCTGTCCGGTACACCAATAAAGTCCGATTTCTTTCAACACGTGGAAATCAGACCAAGCCACACATCAAGTCAATGATAAATAAGAATATTTTACGGATGCTTATTCTTTAGGTTTACATCCTATGTGCCCACCCAACGCATGCGGTTAGCCGACTGGTCCGACGCGTTTATCACCGCCCGAGCATTAACGAAATGATGGATGCATTTTGCGTTATCAGAAATTCCTACGTGCCGGCTCTCCCTTCAGGCTGGACCCGTTGCTGGGTTTCCGGGGAGATTCAGGACGACTACACCGATCTGGAATTCGGGTACGTCAAGCAAGAAAGCCGAGTGTGTGCCCCAGTTCGGCATCATACATCCAGGTTCACGACATTAAGCGCGTTGTCTTGGATGAACTCGCGGCGCGGCTCGACCACGTCACCCATCAACTTCGAGAAAATCTCGTCGGCCTCGCCCAGGTCACCGATCTTCACCTGCAACATCGTGCGGCTCTCCTTGTCGAGCGTCGTTTCCCACAACTGCTCCGGGTTCATCTCGCCCAGTCCTTTGTAGCGCTGCAACGAAAGGCCTTTGCGCCCTGCTTCATAGATCGCATCGACCAGATCGCGCGGCCCGTTGATCTGCAAGGACTGCTCCTTGCGCTTCAACGTTCCTGGCTGATCGTAGACCTCACCCATTACAGCGCGCCGCTCATTCAGCCGCCGCGCCTCAAGCGAAGAAATGAGCCCCTGGTCAAGCGCATGGGCTTCCGTCACACCCCGCACCTCACGCTTGAACAGATAGCCCTGCTCCCCAAACGTACCGGTCCATCCTTTTTCGGTTTCCTCGGCAATTGCATCAAGCCGCCGCGCGACATCCTCGGCAACACCTCCCGCCGCAACAGCATCATCCAGAAGCGCGGCGTCAAACGCTCCTGCAATCGCCGCCTGCTCGATTATCTTTCGCGGATAGCGTGAATGCATCTCGTCGATCACCCGGACAATACCGCGTGCCGAGTCAACGATCTCCCGAAGATCCTGCCCGGCGCGCTCCACGCCATCACCTGTCACCAGAACGGCATCCTCGATACCACTGTCGACGAGGAAGTCTTCAAGCGCCTTCTGGTCCTTGAGATAGGTCTCAGATTTGCCACGCGCCACCTTGTAGAGCGGCGGCTGCGCAATGTAGAGATGCCCGCGCTCAACCAGCTCCGGCATTTGCCGGTAAAAGAATGTCAAAAGCAGCGTTCGGATATGCGCGCCGTCAACATCAGCGTCCGTCATGATGATGATCTTGTGGTAGCGTAGTTTCTCAAGATTAAAGCCACCATCCTCACCACGCCCGATGCCCGTCCCCAGCGCTGTGATGAGCGTGCCGATCTCCTGGCTCGACAGCATCTTGTCCATGCGTGCGCGTTCCACGTTGAGGATCTTGCCGCGGATCGGAAGCACAGCCTGGAACGCGCGGTTGCGCGCCTGCTTTGCTGAACCGCCAGCAGAGTCACCCTCAACGATGAACATTTCGGTATTCTCTGGGTTGCGATCCTGACATTCCGCCAGCTTGCCCGGCAGGTTCGCCATGTCGAGCACACCCTTGCGCCGCGTCAACTCCCGCGCCTTGCGAGCCGCCTCGCGTGCGGCCGCCGCCTCGACAATCTTGCCGACGATGGACTTGGCCTCTTTCGGGTGCTCCTCGAACCACTGCGACAGCGCCTCACCCGTTACATTCTCAACAACGGGTTTGACTTCTGACGAAACCAGCTTGTCCTTGGTCTGCGACGAAAACTTCGGGTCCGGCACTTTCACCGACAGCACACAGCACAAGCCTTCGCGCGCGTCATCGCCAGTAAACGAAACTTTCTCCTTCTTGGCGATGCCGCTCTCTTCCGCATATTTGTTGATGACGCGGGTCAACGCCGCACGGAAACCGGCAAGGTGCGTCCCGCCATCACGCTGCGGAATGTTGTTGGTGAAGCACAGCATATGCTCATGATAGCTGTCGTTCCACCAAAGCGCCACCTCGCATGCAATGCCGTCACGTTCACCCGCAACCATGATCGGCTCGGAAATGAGGCCGCTACGCGAGCGATCAAGATACCGCACATAGGCAGCCAGGCCGCCCTCATAGTGCATGACCTCTCGCTTCTCGTCCGCGTGACGCTTGTCGATGAGAACGATTTCCGCACCCGAATTCAGGAACGCCAGCTCGCGCAACCTGTGTTCGAGCGTGTCGTAGTCGAAATCCGTCATCGAAAACGTTTCAGGACTGGGCAGGAACGTAACCTGTGTGCCGCGCTTGCCTTCCGGCGCATCGCCGACGACTTCCAGCGGTTTTTCTGCTTCACCATGACGGAAGCGCACGAAGTGCTCCTTGCCTCCACGCCAGATCCGAAGTTCCAGCCAGGTTGAAAGCGCATTGACGACGGTCACACCAACGCCATGCAGACCACCCGAAACCTTGTAGGGGTTATCGTCCTCGCCCCCTTCGTTGAACTTACCCCCGGCGTGCAACTGGGTCATGATGACTTCAGCAGCGGACTTGCCCTCTTCCTCGTGCATATCTGTCGGGATGCCGCGTCCGTCGTCGAGCACGGTGCACGAGCCATCTGAATTGAGCGTCACGACAACCGTGTTCGCAAAACTGGCCATGATCTCGTCGATGCCATTATCGACAACCTCGTAGACCATGTGATGCAAGCCCGAACCGTCATCGGTATCGCCGATGTACATGCCCGGCCGCTTGCGCACCGCGTCCAGTCCCTTGAGCACTTTGATGTTCTTGGCGCCGTAATCGTCCGCGCCCTTGTTCTTGCTCATTGAGATTTCCTTAGTCTTGTCGTTCGTATGTCATTCGACGTTTCGGTTGCGTGCGTCTCAAGCCACATGCCAAGACGCAGATAAGGTCTCGACACTCTTCACAGACCTCGCCTCGCAAAGCGCCTCACCGCGCCTCCAATGAGGCTCTCTCAACCATTGAAACGCAAAAATTCGGATGGTCTGGGCACGCCTCAACGCATCGGGTTGGCTGTCTCGATATTCATGTCCTGGAGGCTGCCCGGATTGATCGCCCTACGCGATCACAATCTTGGAAGATTTCTATACCACGAAGGCCACGAAAACGCATTAAAAATAGACCTGTCACACACCAGGAGGCGATCAAAATTAGCAATTATTTTCAATGATTTAAAAGTTCATCAACAAATCTACGCGCAACCGGTCAAAGTTGGGCGACGCCACCATCGCAAACAAGCCGAAACTGGGCACGCCCGTTAAGCGTTTCAAACGCTGCGGCATCGGTCCCCGTCATCCACGCCTGGGCGCCCAAACGGAGGATTTCAGCGAACAATGCAGCGCGCCGCTCAACGTCGAAATGCGCTGTCACTTCATCAAGCAACAAGATTGGCGCAAGCCCGCTTTGACGCTCGGCAACAAGTTCTGCATGCGCCAGCACAATCCCGAACAAGAGCGCCTTCTGTTCGCCGGTAGATGACAGCCGCGCGGGCATTGCCTTTGGCCCATGCCCGACGACGAGGTCCGACCGATGCGGCCCGGACAGCGCACGACCGGCTGCCCTGTCCCGCTCGCGTACCTGGCGCAGTTCACGCATATAGAGATCTTCAACTTCAACCGCGGGATGATCTGCCAGCAACGCTTCGAGCGTGCCCTCTAGCGCCAGTTCTGCCCAGGGAAAAAGCGAGTCCGGATCGCGTTCGCGCCGCCGCCCAATCACCTGCGCCAGGCTCGCCACGGCTTCAGCGCGCTGCGCAGCAACAGCAACACCGTTTTCAGCCATGCCCATCTCGAATCCTTCGAGCAGCGCGTTGTCGCGCACACCTTCTGAAAGCAGCTTGTTGCGTGATTGCATAGCCCGCTCGAACCGCCCTACCCGCGTGCGATAGCCAGCATCGAAACACAAGATCAACCGATCGAGGAACCGCCGGCGCTCACCCGCTGCCCCGGTGAAAAGCCCATCCATAGCCGGCGTCAGCCATACCATTTCGACATAATCGGCAAGCGCACCCGAACCCGAATGTTGTTCGCCGTCGATCCTGACGATCCGCCCGGATCTGCCACTCTCTGTGTTTCCCGTTCGCGTCAGCCCCGTGCCGATGTCAACGACACCCAGCGCCGTATGCACCCGCCCCGCAACCGACCAGGCCCCACCGCCATTCGCCATCGCCAGATCAGAAAACGGTGCACGCCGCAACCCCTGCCCAGGTGCCAGCAGAGAAATCGCCTCAAGGAAATTGGTCTTGCCAGCCCCGTTCGGCCCAACCAGCACAACAGGCTCGGCCGCCGCCTCGACAAT
>JBKEAX010000581.1:0-2519 GCA_047972825.1 Hyphomicrobiaceae bacterium
TTCTTCGTCTCCATCTTTTCCATATGCTGCATATCGCCGTGCCCATGGTGATCCATGGGCATCTTCGTGTCTTGCGCCACTGCTGGTGAGGCACCAATCAGGGTAGCTGCCGCCATGGCCAGGACTGTTTTTTTCATTTGCAATCTCCTGTGTTGAGTTGATGGGGTAGGGATAACGCAACTGCTATTGCGCAGGCGTTGGTGATGACTTGGGTAACGCTACCGCCGACGCCTCGTGCTGCTCCGGGGGCTTTGCGCGGAAGTGGCGGCTTTCCCAAAGCAAATAGACAACCGGAATGACGATCAAAGTCAGTATCGTTGTCGAAACCATGCCGCCAACCATTGGCAATGCGATGCGGCGCATGACGTCGCTGCCCAATCCATCCGTGATGAAAATTGGCAGCAGGCCCGCAATAATGACCAGAACCGTCATCAGCTTGGGCCGCACACGCATGACGGCCCCTGCCATAATCGCCTCGACAAGCCCTTCAAGAGACACAGGTGGGCGTGCGCGCACCTGGTGGTCCAGATAGAGCAGCATGACGATTGCAGTTTCGACCGCGATACCGCCAAGTGCGATGAAGCCAACGGCCACTGCGACCGACATGTCATAGTTGGCAAGGTCCACAGCCCATAAACCGCCGACCAGCCCGAATGGCAGCGACAACATAATAATAAGGGTGCGGTCCAGGCGCCCGAAATGAAGCATCAAGAGAACAAAGATCGTCAGCACGACCGCAGGAATAGTGACCGCGAGACGGCGGCGCGCTTCCAGCATCTGTTCGAACTGACCTGACCACGTTATTGAATAGCCCGGCGGCAGATCGACGCTTTGTGAAATTGCGGCCTGCGCGTCATTCACATAACTCCCGATGTCACGCCCGGAAATGTCCACAAACACCCAACCGGTCAGGCGCGCATTTTCCGACTTGATCATCGGCGGACCATCCGTGATGGCGATCTCTGCCAGCTCCTTCAGCGGAATGTGCTGACCCGCTGGGGTTGGAACCAGGATCTCACCTAGGTCTGTTGTTGTCTCCCTGAAGGGACGGTCGTAGCGCAGGATGATGTTGTAACGCTCGCGGCCTTGCACCGATTCCGAAAGTTTCATGCCGCCAAGAGCCGTCTGCACAACGGATTGGAACCCTGCCATATCAATATTGCGGCGTGCAAGTTCGCGGCGGTCCGGGCGTATCTCAAGGTATCTCCCGCCCTGTACGCGTTCTGCAAATACCGAGCGCGTACCCGGCACCTTCTTTGCTATGGCTTCAACCGCCAACGACACCCGCTCGATGTCGTCCAGATCATTGCCGGAAATCTTGATCCCGACAGGTGTGCGAATGCCTGTAGAAATCATGTCCATTCGGATCTTGATGGGGTAGCCCCAGGAATTGACGAGGCCAGGCATCTTCGTGCGCTGGTCCAATTCGGCAATCAGGCTGTCAACCGTCAGTCCAGCCCGCCATTCCGTCTTTGGTTTCAGCTTTATCCAGCTTTCAATCATTGAAATGGGGGCCGGATCGGTGGCCGTATCAGCGCGCCCAACTTTTCCAAAGACCAGATCAACCTCAGGCACCGTTTTGATAAGCCTGTTTGTCTGCGACAGAATTTCCTTGGCCTTTGTAATTGAAACGCTGGGTAGCGTTGTTGGCATGTAGAGCAGTTCGCCTTCATAAAGTGCAGGCATGAACTCCGAGCCCATGCGCATCAATGGAATGACGACCGACGCCATTGCAGCCAGTGTGATGATGAGCACCAGCCATCTGGCCTTGAGGGCGAACCGCAAAACGGGGCGGTAAAGCGCAACGAACATGCGGTTCAGCGGGTTCTTTTCCTCGGGAAGAATCCTGCCACGCACAAGCCACAACATGAGTACCGGCACGAGCGTAACCGACAACAGCGCTGCAAACGCCATAGCATACGTCTTGGTGAAAGCCAGCGGCGCAAACAACCGGTAGCTCTGACCGGTCAAGGCCAGAACGGGAAGGAATGAAACCGTGATGATGAGAAGCGAGAAGAACAAGCCTGGACCAACCTCTTGCGCCGCCAGAACAAGAGCCGTGCGGCGCTTGCCATGATCTTTCGCATCCTCCGGCGACAGGGCCGATAGCTTTCTGTGAGCGTTCTCGACCATGACAATGGATGCATCGACCATTGCTCCAATGGCGATGGCAATACCGCCAAGCGACATGATGTTTGCCGTGAGCCCTTGCGCCGACATCACGACAAACGCGGCCAGAACGCCTAGCGGCAGTGTGATGATGGCGACGAATGCAGAACGGACATGCAGCAGGAAAATGAAACAGATGAATGTGACGACGAGTCCTTCCTCGACCAGCTTCGTTGAGAGATAATCGACAGCTCCCCTGATGAGCGGCGCCCGGTCATAAACCGGTACGATCTCGACACCCTCGGGCAATCCGTTCTGCAGCGTTTCAATCTTCTGCTTGATGGCGTCGATAACGTTGAGCGCATTCTCGCCTGAGCGCATGACGATGATGCCACCCACCACCTCACCCT
>JBKEAX010000583.1:0-1572 GCA_047972825.1 Hyphomicrobiaceae bacterium
CTCCGTTCCGATCGATCGTCTTCCTGGTTCCGGTGGCCCTGGTGTTTGCCTATTTCGCACCGCTCGATCAGGTCATTACGTTCTCGATCCTGTCGGGTCTACTTGGCTACACGTACATGTCATTCAATGTCGTCATGTTCCGGAAGAAGTGGCCGTTGGGATCGATTCAGCGCGGCTATGTCCATCCATTCCATCCGCTCCCAGCTCTGGTCCTATTGACGCTGTGCTCGGTGACATACTTCGCTGTGTTTCTTGGTTATGGATCGCAGTTGCTGGCGATGATGGCGTTCTACATCACGGCATCGCTGTGGTTCCACTTCCACCGCTATAAATACGTGTTGCGCGGCGCCCAGTTCTCAATGCCGTGGCCGCGGCCGGTGGGTTATTGAGGCATAGCCTATTCTTACCAGAGAAATGGCACAGCCAGCGTTTCAAGCGCTGGCTGTACCCAGAACGTCTGGCAGACGTGACGTCTTTCAGAAGGTGAAACGCCAGCACTGTGCACGCATTTGCAGCAGCAAGAAAGCCGGGCCAAATGTCTTCATTCGCTTTGTGGGTAATCGCATGCATCGGTGTTGCCGTTACGAGCTACATGGCGGTTCGTGATGTCCGGCGCGCAAAAAATGAAAAGTACGGGCTGTTTGATAATTGCGCCGGCGAGATCGAGGATGCAGAGGTTGAGATTGACCAGGCAGGCTTCCCGCTTCTGGTTGGGCGACAAAACGGGAGGACGCTGCGGGCAGAGCTTATTCCCGATACCATGACGATCAGGCGGTTGCCGCAACTGTGGCTGTCAGTGTCTGCTATGTCGCATTCGCCTGGGCGTGCCAGTTTTGCAATCCTGAACCGGCCTTCTGGAAACGATTACTATTCGCTGACCAATCGACTGCCTGATCAGCTTGAACCACCCAAGGGACTGCCCATTGAAGTGTTGATCCGTGGAGACGGCGCGCGCGCGCAAGCGTTGCTAGACCGCCTTGCTCCGGTGCTGGTTGAGATTTTTTCGGAAGCGCGCGTCAAAGAGGTTGCGGTGACGGAACGCGGCGTGCGCATCATCGTTCAAAATGCAGAGGGCCGGCGCGGCAACTATCTTCTGCTGCGGCAGGCTACTTTTGATGATGGGCAGGTGAGGCCGGAACTATTGCGCGAGCTGTTGGCGCGCGTGGAGATGCTTGAGGGGCATGAGGTGCGGCCTCAGCGTGAGAAGGATTGCCAAACAGAAACAGAACCGGCCCTGGTTCAACGCGCCGCATCGCATCGCGGTGCGCAGCCTGTCCCGGCGATGTGATATAGGCCGTCGTCCATGCGAAAGCCGTTCAACCCTTACCTTATCCTGGCGATAGCGGTGGTTCTGCCGGGAGGCGGCCATGTTGCACTGGGCTTGCCGCAGCGCGGACTCTTGTTTGCGTTCTTTTCGCTGCTTCTGGCGTGGCTGACATGGCAGACAACGACACCTGATATTTCGTTTGTTGGCCGCACTGCGGCGGGGCTCTTCGTTTGGGCGCTGTCAATTCCTGACGCCTACCGGATCGCACGTATCCGCTATGAGGAGTGGCGTCACGCTTCGCGAGC
>JBKEAX010000600.1:0-2306 GCA_047972825.1 Hyphomicrobiaceae bacterium
GCCGGGCTGTCTGTCCTCAAGGACGGTGGCAACGCCATCGAAGCAATGATCGCAGCCGCCTCCACGATTGCTGTCGTCTATCCACATATGAATGGGCTTGGCGGAGACAGCTTTTGGCTTATTGGTCGTACGGGCACGCACCCTGTTGGGATCCAGGCTTGCGGGCGTGCCGCTCAAGGTGTCAGTCGCCAATGGTACAAGGAGCGCGGGCTCTCTGCCATTCCAGGGAGGGGACCACAATCAGCGATAACGGCTTTTGGAACGGTCGATGGTTGGCAAAGGGCATTTGACATCAGCCGCGAGCAGTACGGCGGCAAGCTGCCACTGCAACGGCTGCTTGATGAAGCTACGCATCACGCGCGAGACGGCGTGCCCGTAAGCAACTCACTGCATAACAATGCAGTAACGAAACTGGGCGAACTGGTGGATGTCCCAGGCTTTGCGGATGCCTACCTCATTAACGGAGCACCGCTTCCCGTTGCCTCGCGGCTGCGTCAAACCAGAATTTCCGACACATTGGCTCGTCTTGCAGAGGCAGGCCTTTCGGACTTTTATCACGGTGATATCGCACGTTCCATAGCGCAGGACCTCGAACAGGTTGGCAGCCCCTTGCGGTTGGCAGATTTCGAACAGCACGAGGCAAAAGTCGTTAAGCCGCTGTCTATTGAGATTGATGGCCACAAAGTCTTCAACATGCCGCCCCCAACACAAGGGCTGGCGTCTCTTATCATTCTGGCGCTTTACAACCGAATGAAAGCCAAGTCATCGGACAGCGTGGAGCACATTCACACTCTTGTGGAAGCCACAAAGGCCGCGTTCCGCGTGCGCAATGCCTATGTAACTGATCCCGATTACATGCACAGACCATCGGAAGACTTTCTGGCGGATACGGCAATTGCCGAGATGGCAGAAAGCATGTCTTTGGAGCACGCCGCATCCTGGCCCGATCCGCCGCAACCCGGAGATACGGTTTGGCTTGCGGCAACTGACAAGTCTGGTTTGAGCGTCAGCTTCATACAAAGCATTTATTGGGAATTTGGGTCCGGTGTCATTCTTCCTGGAACAGGCATAACGTGCCAGAACAGAGGCACGAGCTTTGAGCTTTCAGAAAATGCGACAAACTCACTTGAGCCCGGCCGCCTTCCCTTTCACACCATTCAACCAGCAATGGCTGAACTGAATGACGGTCGGCTCATGGCTTACGGAACCATGGGCGGTGAAGGCCAGCCACAGACACAAGCTGCGGTGTTCACAAGGCACGTGGTTCACGGCAATGACTTGCAATCGTCCATCACTGCACCGCGTTGGCTACTGGGCCGCACCTGGGGCGAAAGCAGCACGAACCTTAAGCTTGAATCGCGCTTTGATTCTGAACTGGTCAACGCGCTCGTTGCCCAGGGGCACGAAATAGAAGTGGTCGGTGAATTCGAGGAAATGATGGGCCACGCCGGCGCCATCGTTCACCATCCAGATGGCCTGCTCGAAGGCGCGAGCGACCCACGAAGCGATGGCGCCGTCGCAGCGTGCTAGTGTGGCGTCGCGCCTAGTTGATCGATGTTGCGGCACGCTGGGTATCAACTAAGGCGCGATAAACGCCACACTAAGCCAGTGATTTTGCTAGTGGCCTTCATGTCGCGCCAAAATTGTGTGCGGTTGCGGCTATGTTCCAATTTTGGCGCGACAGGCCACTAGAGCATGTTCAGCCGAAGTGTATGCGGTTCGGCGTGAAGAACATGCTCCAGACAAAAGAGCATGTTCAGCCGAAGTGCGCCCGGTTCGGCGTGAAGAACACCGCGAGAAACAAAAGAAAATAGAGCGCGTTCGCGATTCCGTGAAACGTGAACGTGATCTAATGTGGGCGGCGATATGCACCAGCGGCTACACGCACCTTGCGTTTCTTGCCCCTGCCCACGGTCGGAAGTTTTGGCTTCCTTCGCAATTGTCATGAGGCATCGCACCACAGCCTTCATGAACAGCGGACAGATCCCGTTCCCCAGCAGCTGGACCCGGTCACATCCCGTCGGCAGTATGCGTCGAATTTCCCCAGCAACTACCTGCCAGCCTTGACAGGTAGAAACGAACACGACATGACTCGTCACCATGGCATCGAGACTCCAACATTGGAAAATCATCGGGACGCTTCGGCAATTCCTGGCAATTCTATTGATTTGCCTGATGGTTCCCGGGTCTGTTGCCAATGCCAGCTCCTGGGTTTGGTGTTTCGCAGGCAGTGAGCATGTCGCTATTGAAATGCACGGCGGCACCGGCAGCCATGAAGGCTTCAATGTTCATGATGTTCACGCTGA
>JBKEAX010000154.1:0-7188 GCA_047972825.1 Hyphomicrobiaceae bacterium
TGTCCTGGACGAACTTGGCACATTCGCAACGGATGCCTGAAGCAGGCTTAGGGTCCGGACCCAATAGCAATGAGTGGCTAAGATCGTCAGCCGAAGCGTTACGCGGTTCGGCGTGAAGAACATGCCCAAAATAAAAGAAAATAAAGCGTGCGCGCGATTCTGCGAAAAGTGAACGCGACTAGCCCTTTTTGCGCTGCAAGGCCTTCAATTGGTCGATTGCAGACGTGATATGCCGCAACGCTTCATCGTCCTTCGTCTCTTCAAGAGCGCGCTCAGCATCACTCAATGCTTCCGCAAGTCGCCGCTCATCGGCTTCATCAACGATAAAAGCGTCATCCGCCAGCACCGTCACTGACTCTGGATTGACCTCTACAAACCCGCCATCGACATAAATGCCTTTGGTCGAGTTCATCAGCTTGGCATGGATTACGCCTGGAAGAATCGCCGATACCACCGGTGCATGCCCAGCAAAAACTGTAAACTCGCCCTCCACACCTGGCACGATGACTTCCTCCGCGGTATCGGACAACAAAATCCGCTCTGGGCTCACCAGCTCAAATCTGAACGTCCCTGACATCGCCTTACAGTCCTCGCGTTGAACACCAATACCGCCACGCCGGCCCTCAGCCGACGCGGCCAATGTTTCTCGAAAGCCGATCTCCCGGCCCCAGGCATGCGCCTGTTCAGTTCACCACATCGCCGTCCGGGCGAACATCGTCCTTGGTCTGGAGTTCCGTCCCACAAAATGGGCAGAAAAACACCGGATGATCCACCATGCCAGGCTCTTCACCTTCAATGTCGATCAGCCCAACGGACATGTACAGCACGTCGTCCTCACCAACGACAATCAACGGCTCGAACTCGTTGCCGCTCATGGCTTCGTGCAACTCCGAACAACAGCTGCCGAACTCCTCATCACCTTCAATCACAACGTCGTCGTCATTTTCGATCTCGTCGGCCATGATGTCCCTCCACGGTAATGCGTGCCCTGATTGATATGGCGGCACTTGGTACCCTGGATTGCCTTACACCGATTCCTCGCGCAAAGCGCATCACCTTTTTTAACCGCTCCCGGTTACGCCGCCTCGGCCAGCTTCTCAGCCTTGTCAATTGCCTCTTCGATGGTGCCAACCATGTAGAACGCCGGCTCGGGCAGATGATCGTAGTCACCGTCACACAAACCTTTGAAGGCCTTGATGGTATCAGCCAACGGAACCTGCACACCGTCCGAACCCGTGAACACTTTTGCCACGTCGAAAGGCTGCGACATGAAGCGCTCGATCTTACGTGCGCGCGCCACCGTCAGCTTGTCGTCCTCGGAAAGCTCATCCATACCCAGAATGGCGATGATGTCTTGCAACGCCTTGTAGCGTTGCAGAATTTCCTGTACGCGACGCGCCACCTGATAGTGCTCCTCGCCAACAATTCTCGGATCGAGCATGCGCGATGAAGAATCCAGCGGATCAACGGCGGGATAAATGCCCTTTTCCGCGATCGCGCGCGATAGAACCGTAGTCGCGTCCAAGTGGGCAAACGAGGTTGCCGGAGCCGGGTCTGTGAGGTCGTCGGCCGGCACATAGATCGCCTGCACCGAGGTGATCGAACCCTTCTGCGTCGAGGTAATGCGCTCCTGCAGGGCACCCATGTCGGTTGCCAACGTCGGCTGATACCCCACCGCCGAAGGAATGCGTCCCAACAGAGCTGACACCTCAGACCCTGCCTGCGTAAAGCGGAAGATATTATCGACGAAGAACAACACGTCCTGGCCCTGATCGCGGAAATATTCCGCAACCGTCAGCCCCGAAAGCGCAACGCGCGCACGCGCACCAGGCGGTTCGTTCATCTGCCCGTAAACCAGAGCACACTTGGAACCTTCAGCCGAACCGTTGTTCTCCTTGGGATCCTTGTTCACACCCGACTCGATCATCTCGTGGTAAAGGTCATTGCCCTCACGCGTACGCTCGCCAACGCCGGCAAACACGGAATAACCACCGTGCGTCTTGGCGATGTTGTTGATGAGCTCCATGATCAACACGGTCTTGCCGACACCTGCACCACCGAACAGGCCGATCTTGCCGCCCTTCGCATATGGCGCCAGCAGGTCCACCACCTTGATGCCGGTGACAAGGATTTCCGCTTCGGTCGATTGCTCGATGAATTCGGGGGCCGCAGCATGGATCGGACGGTTCTCATCGCCCTTGACCGGTCCGGCCTCATCCACGGGCTCGCCGATGACGTTCATGATGCGCCCAAGCGTCGCCTCACCCACTGGCACTGCGATCGGCATGCCGCTGTCGGTGACTTCCTGGCCACGGACCAGTCCTTCTGTCGAGTCCATGGCAATTGTTCGTACCGTGTTCTCACCCAGGTGCTGGGCCACTTCGAGCACCAACCGATTGCCCTGATTGGTCGTTTCCAGCGAATTCATAATGGCAGGCAGATGACCATCGAACTGTACGTCGACAACCGCACCCGTAACCTGATGGATCTTACCAACCTTGCTGTCAGCCATTGTTCTCGTCCTTGAATTCGGATCAGCTTGTTCGTTAGAGCGCTTCAGCGCCCGAGATGATTTCTATGAGTTCCTTGGTGATCTGTGCCTGGCGCTGACGGTTGTAGGTGATCGTCAGCTTGTCGATCATCTCACCGGCATTGCGCGTGGCGCTATCCATGGCACTCATGCGAGCACCCTGTTCAGAAGCACCGTTCTCAAGAAGGCCGCGGAAAACCTGCGTCGCGACATTCCGCTTTAGAAGTTGATTCAGAATGACGCTCTCTTCCGGTTCATATTCGTAAACAGCGGCGGAGCGATCGTTGCCCTCGGGCGCCGGCACGTTCGCCGGAATGAGCTGGAATGGGGTGGGCTTCTGCGAAATGACGGAAATAAACTCTGAATAATAAAGCGTCGCGACATCGAATTCGCCAGCTTCGAACATTTCCAGAATTTTGTCGGCAACACCCTGCGCATCTTCAAAACCAATGCGCCGCACATTCCTGAAGTCGCGTTTCTCAACAATCTTGTTGCTGTAGTCACGCTTCAGGTTGTCAGCACCTTTGCGGCCAACAGTCATGATCTTGACTGTCTTGCCCTGGTCGAGAAGTCTTGCGGCATCGCTACGGGCAAGCTTCGCGATGTTGGAATTGAAACCGCCGCAAAGTCCACGCTCAGCGGTCATGACCACCAACAGATGCGTGTCGCTCTTGCCGGTTCCCACCAGTAGCGGCGAGGCATTGTCCCGGTCCGTCACGCCCTGAGCCAGATTGGCCAGCACGGCGTCCATTTGTTTGGCATAAGGCCGCGCAGCAACCGCAGCCTCCTGCGCGCGGCGCAACTTCGCCGCGGCAACCATCTGCATCGCCTTGGTGATTTTGCGCGTCGCCTTCACCGAAGCAATGCGATTGCGCAGATCTTTTAAGCTCGCCATTCGAGCATCCCGTTATAATTCCCGACCTTTGAACAAGAAGTGGGCCGAAACCCACCCCGCAAGCAGCATTACCTGATCCATCAGGCCGTGAAGGTCTTCGCGAACTTGTCGAGCACCGCGACAAGCTTCTTCTCGGTATCAACCGACAGCGCCTTGGTCGAACGAATATCCTCCAGGATTTCCTGGTTCTGGTCGCGCAGCAGGTTCAAGAACTCCTGCTCGAACTTGCCGATTGCGTTGACTTCCAGATTATCGAGATAGCCGCGCGTACCCGCATAGATCACGCAAACCTGTTCTTCCATTTTCAACGGTGAGAACTGCGGCTGCTTCAAAAGCTCGGTCAAACGTGCGCCCCGCGCCAGCAGCTTCTGCGTTGCCGCATCAAGATCGGAACCGAACTGAGCAAAGGCCGCCATTTCACGGTACTGGGCCAGTTCACCCTTGATCTTGCCGGCAACCGACTTCATCGCTTTCGTTTGCGCCGACGATCCAACACGCGACACCGACAGACCAACGTTCACCGCCGGCCGGATACCCTGGAAAAACAGGTCCGTCTCAAGGAAGATCTGGCCGTCCGTGATGGAGATGACGTTGGTTGGAATGTAGGCTGAAACGTCGTTGGCCTGCGTCTCAATGACCGGCAGCGCCGTCAGTGAACCCGCACCGTGGTTTTCGTTGAGTTTGGCCGCACGCTCAAGCAAGCGCGAATGAAGGTAGAAGACGTCGCCTGGATAGGCTTCGCGGCCCGGCGGGCGGCGCAATAGCAGCGACATCTGCCGGTAGGCAACAGCTTGCTTGGAAAGATCGTCATAGGCGATCACGGCATGCATGCCGTTGTCACGGAAGTACTCGCCCATGGCGCAACCGGTAAATGGCGCCAGATACTGCATCGGCGCAGGATCAGACGCGGTTGCTGCCACGATGATGGAATATTCCAGTGCACCGCGCTCTTCCAGCACCTTGGCAAACTGCGCCACGGTTGAACGCTTCTGCCCAACGGCTACGTAGACGCAATAGAGTTTTGCCTTCTCGTCGTCGCCATCATTGAGCGGCTTCTGATTGAGGAAAGTATCCAGAATGATCGCAGTCTTGCCGGTCTGGCGATCGCCAATGATAAGCTCGCGCTGACCGCGGCCGATCGGAATGAGAGCATCGACAGCCTTGAGGCCGGTCGCCATTGGCTCATGCACAGACTTGCGCGGAAGAATGCCAGGCGCCTTGACGTCAACGCGCTTTTGCGCGTCCGCCTGGATCGGCCCCTTGCCGTCGATCGGATTACCCAGCCCATCAACCACGCGGCCCAGCAACCCCTTGCCCACCGGCACTTCAACGATGGCACCGGTACGCTTAACCGTGTCGCCTTCCTTGATCGCCCGGTCGTCACCGAAGATCACAACACCAACGTTGTCGGCCTCCAGGTTGAGCGCCATCCCACGGACCCCACCGGGGAACTCAACCATTTCGCCGGCCTGCACATTATCGAGACCATAGATGCGCGCGATGCCGTCACCGACGGACAGCACCTGGCCAATCTCGGAGACCTCAGCCTCCTTGCCGAAGTTCTTGATCTGCTCTTTCAGGATCGAGGAGATCTCTGCGGCCCGGATTTCCATCTCTTGACCTCTTGTCTGGGCGTTTCATTATGTGCCGGCACTCTGGAAAAGCACCAGGCAATGGATTTCGTGGCTGTAGCCAACAAACCGAAAAGCCTGTTAGCCGTAGTCAGTTACGTATGCGGCTTGAGCCGCATTCAAATGGTGTTCCCCGGCTTTGGGCCAGGCCGTGTTGTCAAGCCTTCAGCCCGCCTCTTTCAGGCTGAGCCGAAGTTTCGAGAGTTTTGTACGCAGTGAAGTGTCCACCATCCTGCTGCCGATCTTGACGACAAGACCGCCAAGCAAGGCCGGATCAATGCGGGTATCGAGATTGACGTCTTTACCAACGGACGCCTTTAGCGTTTCCTTGAGTTCGTTAACCTGGGCTTCGTTAAGTGCAACCGCGCTGGTTACCTCGGCGGTCACTTCACCCCGGCTCTGCGCCAACAGCGCACGAAAGGCCTTTATGATGTCACGAACAATTGGCAGCCGGCGTTTCTTTGTAACAAGCAGCAGGAAGTGCTTCGTCAGCCCGCCGATGCCAGCCTTATCCGCCAGCGTCTCAATCGCCGCTGATTGTTCTTCGGAGGAATAGAGCGGACTCTTCACCATACCGGTAAGGTCGTCACTCATATCGAGAAGGGACTGAAACGTACCAAGATCGCCTTCAACTTGGGCCACCTGATTCTCTTCGTTCGCCAAATCGAAAAGTGCAGCAGCATAGCGGCCGGCCGCACTGGCCATCATCACATCATCTGTCGCCACGTCTCAAGGCTCATTTAGGCGCTGGAAGAGCGCGTTGCGGACTGCGCAAAAAAGGCCTGTCGAGCCTCACCCTGCGCGGGAAATTTTCGGTGCACGCTAGCAGCGGGACCAGCGTCAACTGGTTCTCACACCTCTGAAGTCGCGGTTCTCTAACATGATCAGGTGCGGCGCATCAACGGTTGTGGCATGGCCAGAAAGACCTATTTGAGCCAAACCGCATTATCTTTTGGACGTAACCCCCAAACAACACGCGCTGAGAACCGCTTCTTTTGTGCGATCAGCGCTTCTCAAGATCCGGATCAATCCGCGTAACAATCGCCGCTGTCTGCTGTAACGTCTTGTGAACAGGACATTTTCCCGCAATCTCAACGAGCCGGCCTCGAACCTCCGGAGCAACTTGGCCGTCAATTGAAACATTACATTCAAACCTATCGATATGACCACTACGTCCCGCGGCAACCTCGCCACAATCCTCACAATGATCAGCCGCAACCTTACCGTGCCGCACTTCAACCGAGATTCGCCCCAGGTCGATGCCCTTGTGCCGCGCATACATCCGCAGCGTCATCGACTTGCATGCGCCCAGCGCTATTGAAAGGTAATCGTAAGGGGACGGCCCAAGATCGTCGCCCCCCACTGACACCGGCTCGTCGACAAACAAGCGATGCCTTCCCGCCAGTACGGTGTTTTGGAACTGACCCTGGCCGACCTCACTAACCTCGACATGGTCATAGCCACTTCCACCTTGCGCCGGCCGTTCCTCAACATAACGCGAGGCCCATCCTGAAATGACCCGCGCCGCATAAGCTGCATCGCGCGGGTTGCGCAGCAGGTGGTCAGCCTGGTCCAGGGAAATGAAGCTCTTTGGATGGCGCGCAGCATTATAAAGGCGAGCGGCATGGTCGATGCCAACAATCTCGTCCAACGGTGCATGAAGTATGAGGAGTGCCTTTTTAAGGTCCGGCAATGCTTCTACGATCCGATACTGCGCAGCATCTTCCAGGAATTGCCGACGAATAACGAACTCGCGCCCTTCGATTGTCACCGCGGCTTCACCCTGAGCCTGCACATCGCCGGGTGAGACCCCGATCAGGTTCACCACCTCGCTGACGTCAGCAGGCGTCCCTATCGTTGCTATGGCCTTGGCTTCCGGAATTTCGCCAGCTACCGCCAAGATTGCAGCGCCTCCCAGCGAATGCCCAACCAGAATACGCGGAGCCGTGTGATGCTGCCGCAGGTAATCCACCGCCGCCAGCACGGCCGCCCGATAGTCGGTAAAATTCGTATCCGCAAAAGTACCACCTGACTTTCCGTGACCAGGCAGATCGAAACGAAGCACCGCAATTCCCTCGCCAGCCAGCCCTTCCGCCACCCGCCTGGTAATCGCCAGGTCCATGGAACAGGTA
>JBKEAX010000055.1:0-13750 GCA_047972825.1 Hyphomicrobiaceae bacterium
GAATGTCGGCCCACGGCGAGCCGGTTCTCAGGCGCCAGAATATGCCGTTAAGAACGCGCCGATCATCGACGCGCGCAACCCCACGAGACTTACGCGGCAAAAGCGGATCAATGATCGCCCATTCCGCATCACTCAGTTCATAGCGACGAATCTGTGCCATCCCAACCTCCATCGGTTGAGAAATTGAATCACTGTTCGACCAAAATGGGAATCCTATTTATGAGTTTGTGACCTAGTGTGCAGTCTGCGTACACGCCGCTTCAGAAGCAGACTTGAATCACATTTCTCGCCCGGTGCGCTACGCGCTTCACCACCCATAGCGCTTTGCTGCTTTCACGCGCAATTCAAAGATAGGTCGCACCAATTCCGCCTGCAGGTCCTGACTGGCGTTGGTATGTTCAAGAACAATATCCTGCTTTAACGCCCACCTCTTCCAAAGGTAGCGGTCGACGGCAAAACGACTTTCCAGAAGTGCTCGATCCTGATCGGTCAAATCAGACAGTCCCAACGGCTTCCAGCCGGTTCGCTTCACCCATTCTTCACTGGTGTTGGCTCGGCCCGGATCAGTTGGAATTCCAAGGTCTTCACAGTGCCAAGCGTAGAGAGCGTTGGCTTCCGAAATGTCGGAAATCCGGTCAAACCGTGAGAGCGATGCGTCGAGCAGCATAACCTTTTTTTTCGCCGATATGGTCCCATGTGAAACCCAGGGTTTTTCCAGCCAGCGCTCCAGCAGAAAGTTGGCGGTTGGATTCTTGGGGAAAGACTTCACAAACAGAGCAAACGGAAAGGGCTTCAACCCTTCGCTCATGTAACGCATCATTCGGTAGTTGTACCAGGACAGTATTTGCTTGACCGGATCACGAAAAATGACGCTGCGTTTGATTTCGCGATCAGGAAACATCTTTTCGATGGACTGGCCGAACAGGTGTCCTGAAATCGCTTCTACGTCTTCCAGGGGGCCAGGAGGCCGCGCGTCATACTTCCTTGCGAAAAGTTCGAGCGGAAGCTTGCGAGTTCGTTTGTCCGGCGACCAGAAACGTTGAGGACCCAAGTGTTTGGATAAATGGTACTCAAACGTCCTGCCGGCGCATTTGGGCACGTGCAAAATCAGATGAAGTGATCGGGCCACAGAAGGTTCCTGTAAGTTCTTTAGGAGAAGCTATTTGGCAAGCTATAACGCCGGTGGACCGTTGGACAAATACAAGTTCCAGAGGTTTCCCCTACACGCTTTTTAAAGCCTCAAAAAGGGGCGATACGCTCCATGCTTGCAGACCAATTGAGGATTACGGCGTGTTGCCATGAATTCATGCGCCAACCTCGGACTTCATCGGGCGCTCAGTCGGGCATCCGTTCGCAAGGTTCGGTCGATAAGAAAAACATTGCCGCAACATAAGAAAAGTAAATTTTACCTTATCGTGCATTCACTCTAGAAGGCTTCTAAAGTAAGTTTGGTTAGTAAGCACAACGACGACAGGGAGATAGTATGAACGAGATCAGCAAGTGCCCTATGCACGGCGTTCCAGCTGCGGTCACATTTGCCAAGCAGTCCTATCGCGATTGGTGGCCCAATCAGCTCAACCTCAAAATCCTTCACCAGAACCCGCCGGCCCTCAATCCGATTGGCGAGAACTTCAACTATGCCGAAGAGTTCAAAAAGCTTGATCTTGCCGCGGTGAAGAAGGATCTGACCGCGCTGATGACAGATAGCCAGGACTGGTGGCCGGCCGATTACGGTCACTACGGCGGTCTGTTCATCCGCATGGCATGGCACAGTACCGGTACCTATCGCACGGCCGATGGCCGTGGTGGTGGCGGGACCGGCAACCAGCGCTTCGCTCCCGTCAATAGCTGGCCGGACAACGGCAATCTCGACAAGGCGCGTCGCCTATTGTGGCCGGTCAAGAAAAAGTACGGCAACAAGCTTTCCTGGGCCGACCTCATGGTTTTGGCAGGCAATGTCGCAATCGAGTCGATGGGCGGCAAGACCTTTGGTTTTTCTGGTGGGCGCGAGGATATCTGGGAACCAGAAGAAGACATCTATTGGGGTGCTGAGAGCGAATGGCTTGCTACCAGTGATGCCGCCAACAGCCGCTATAGCGGTGACCGCAACCTGGAGAACCCGTTGGCCGCCGTGCAGATGGGTCTCATCTACGTCAACCCGGAAGGCCCTGACGGGAAGTCCGACCCAATTGCCTCTGGCCGTGACGTCCGTGAGACGTTCAAGCGCATGGCGATGAACGATTATGAAACGGCAGCGCTCACTGCTGGTGGGCACACGTTTGGCAAATGCCATGGTGCAGGCCCGGCATCCGACGTCGGTCCAGCTCCAGAAGCGGCACCGCTGGAACAGATGGGGCTTGGCTGGATTTCCACTCACGGCACCGGCAAGGGCGGTGATGCGATTACGAGCGGGCTTGAAGGTTCGTGGACAACCAATCCGACGCAGTGGGATATGGGCTACTTCGAGGTTCTGTTCGGCAACGAATGGGAACAGGTCACGACACCTGCTGGTGCGCATCAGTGGCAGCCCAAGGCCAACACCGACAAGAACATGGCGCCGGCTGCCGATGATGCGTCCAAGAAGGTGCCGATCATGATGACCGACGCCGACATGGCCATGCGCATGGACCCGGCCTATGAAAAGATCTGCCGCCACTTCTGGGAAAATCCGGAAGAGTTTGCGGATGCCTTTGCACGGGCCTGGTTCAAGCTGACGCATCGCGACATGGGTCCCAAATCGCGTTATGTCGGTTCGGAAGTGCCGCAGGAAGATCTGATCTGGCAGGATCCGATTCCGGCGGTCGATCATCCGCTGGTCGATGCTGGCGACGTTACCAGCCTGAAGGCGAAGATCCTTACTTCCGGGCTGTCGACGGCAGAGTTGGTCAAGACGGCATGGGGTTCGGCTGCCTCGTTCCGCGGTTCTGACTATCGTGGTGGCGCCAACGGCGCGCGCATTCGCCTCGCACCGCAGAAGGATTGGGAAGCCAACGAGCCTGCACAACTGGCCAAGGTGCTCGGCAAGCTCGAAGAGATCCAGAAGGATTTCAACGCTGCGGCCACCGGTGGCAAGAAGGTGTCGCTGGCTGATCTCATCGTGCTCGGTGGTACAGCTGCCATCGAAAAGGCAGCCAAGGACGCTGGCCACTCCGTCGAGGTGCCGTTCACGCCGGGCCGCATGGATGCAAGAGCCGAACAAACGGATGCAGAATCGTTCGAACCGCTGGAGTTCGAGGCCGATGGTTTCCGTAACTTCGCAAAGAAGACCTACTCCGTAACGGCTGAAGAGATGCTGGTCGATCGCGCTCAGCTCTTGAAGCTGTCGGCGCCTGAAATGACGGTGCTGGTTGGCGGTTTGCGTGTGCTCGGTGCAAACCACGGCAACACCAAGCACGGCGTCTTCACGAAGACCCCCGGCAAGTTGACGAACGACTTCTTCGTCAACCTGCTCGACATGGGCACTGAGTGGAAGGCAACCGGCTCTGATGGAGAGATGTTCGAAGGAAGTGACCGCAAGTCGGGCGCGGCCAAGTGGACGGGGACGCGCGTTGACCTGGTGTTTGGTTCGAACTCTCAGTTGCGCGCCATCTCCGAGGTCTATGCCCAGGAAGACGCCAAGGAGAAGTTCGTAAAGGACTTCGTCAAGGCGTGGGCCAAAGTTATGGACGCTGACCGTTTCGAACTCGCTTGATCCTGCCGGCAGGGTTTCGTGTGCTCTTTGTGTGGAGCACGCGAAATTCCCTCGGCCACAAAACGACCAAGGGCGACATACCGCGAGTTGCGGGGTGTCGCCCTTTTTTGTCTGTCACCAAATTGTCAACGATGCAGCGGATTTTCGGGTAGTCCGAGATGGTCTCGGCTGAACGATCAATATTTCTTGACGGCAAATGTCTTACGAAGTCGTATTGACGTTGGTAACAGCTGGTACATCTATAGCCGCTGGAAAGATCAATGCTGGTAGGGGTGCAATATCGAGATACTCTTGGGTCCGGACCCTAGGACAGGAGCAGACACCATGACGGTTGAGGTTACGATAAACGGGAAACAGGTAACGGTTAGCGCCGAAGCCGGTACACCACTTCTTTGGGTTCTACGCGACGAACTCAATTTGACAGGTACGAAGTTCGGCTGCGGCGTCTCCTCGTGCGGTGCCTGCACGGTTCATGTCAATGGCGAGCCCGTCCGGTCTTGCCAGACTTTCATTGAAGATGTTGCCGACGCCAAAGTGACGACCATCGAAGGACTTGATAGCAAGGCGGGCAAGGCCGTGCAGGCTGCCTGGGGTGAGCTCGACGTCGTGCAGTGCGGCTATTGCCAATCTGGCCAGATCATGTCGGCGACCGGACTGCTTGCATCCAATCCAAAGCCCAGTGATGAAGACATCGATTCCGCGATGTCGGGCAATGTCTGTCGCTGCGCAACCTATGTACGTATTCGTGCGGCTATCCACCGTGCTGCAGAAATCATGGAGGGCTGAGCGATGACAATAGCAACAACCCGCCGTTCATTCCTTGCTGGCGCTGGAGCGATAGGTGCCGGCCTTATAATCGGTTTGCGGCCTGATGGGCGGATGGCCGTGGCAGCGGAAGGCGCCACCTCCCAGATCAATCCCTTCGTGCGCATCATGCCGGATGGAACCGTACAGGTCGTGATCAAGCATTTTGAAATGGGCCAGGGGACCACCACGGGCTTGGCGACACTGGTTGCAGAAGAACTCGACGCGGCATGGGATCGTGTCACGATTGACTTCGCCCCTGCTGACGCAGAGCGCTACATGAACCTGTTCTTCAAGGCACAGGGCACCGGCGGCTCAACTGCAATTGCCAACAGCTACATGCAATATCGCAAAGCGGGCGCTGCCGCGCGCGATGTGCTTGTTAGGGCAGCGGCCGAATTGTGGGGGGTTGAACAGGAATCGGTTTCGGTATCCGAAGGACGCATTGCAGCTGGAGACAAGTCGGCCAACTTCGGCGAGGTGGCAGCAAAGGCAGCAACACTTGAGCCAGTGCAGGAACCCAAACTCAAAGATCCCTCCGAGTTCAAGCTCATCGGTAAGCAGAAGCTGGCCCGCAAAGACACGCCGGCAAAAATCAATGGCACCGCGACGTTCGCTCTCGACGTCAAGGTCGATGGCATGGTTTATGCCGTTTTGCTTCGTAGCCCGCGGTTTGGTGGAACGGTGAAGTCGTTTGATGCCTCCGGGGCAAAGTCCGTGCCTGGGTTTATTGATGCGAAAGCGATGCCCAACAAGGCTGCGGTGGCCGTCTTCGCCAAGAATACGTGGGCGGCCATTCGTGCGCGCGAGGCCATGAAAGCCGAATGGGACTTTGCAAACGCGGAGAACCGGTCGCATGACGAGATGGTGTCTTATCATCTCGGGCTTCTGGACAAACCTGAAAAGCAGGCGGCACCAGGCGGCGATCTCGCGAAGACCACGGCCGCATTGGAGAGCGCTGACCAGACCGTTGGCGGGGACTTTGTCTTCCCATTCCTCGCGCACGCGCCCATGGAGCCGCTCAACTGCGTGATTGAGCCGACGGAAAAGGGCGTTCGTTTCCATGACGGATGCCAGTTCCCCACCGTTGTGCAGATGGTCGCCGCGTCGATACTGAAACTCGACCCCAAGGATGTGGAAGTAAATACCGTTTATGCCGGAGGTTCATTCGGGCGTCGCGCAACGCCCGTTGCCGACTATCCGGCCGAGGCGGCCATGGCCTTCGCTCTCATGGGCGGCAAGACACCGGTCAAGTTGGTGTGGACCCGTGACGACGATGTGCATGGCGGCTACTACAGGCCCATGGCGGCGCATCGTGCGCGTGTCGGATTGAAAGACGGCAAGGTCATTGCATGGGATCACCGGGTGGCCGTGAAACCTATCATTCTCGACACCGCATTTGCTTCAGAGGAAGTCAAGAAAAGCGGGATTGATCCGGCCGCCGTTGAGGGCGTCAATGATACACGGTATGCGATCCCTGAATTTTCGGTTGGTTTCACCGCCGCACACACACCGGTCCCGGTTCTGTGGTGGCGGTCGGTTGGCCATACCCACACCGCCTTTGTCATGGAATCGTTGATGGACATGGCTGCAAAGGCTGCGAAGAAAGATCCGGTTGAATTCCGTCTCGACCTGCTCGGAGGTGACGATAAACACCGACAGCGTCTCGCGGGCGTGCTGAAACTTGCTGTTGAAAAGGCAGGTTGGGGCAAGCCCCAGGAAGGCCGGTTCCAAGGCGTAGCCGTACACGAGTCCTTCAGCACCTATGTTGCGGAGGTTGTCGAGATTTCAATGAAGGATGGCGCGGTAAAGGTTGAGAAGGTGACGTGCGCGGTCGATTGCGGCGTGCCGGTCAATCCGGATGTCATTCGCGCGCAGATGGAAGGCGGCATTGGTTATGGTCTAGGTGCGATCATGCGCAACCAGATCACCTTGACCAATGGTGAGGTCGACCAGTCAAATTTCCCTGACTATGAACCGCTCCGCATTGCCGATATGCCAACCGTCGAGGTGCACATCGTGCCGTCAACCGAACCACCAACGGGTGTTGGCGAACCTGGGCTGCCACCAATTGGCCCGGCGCTTGCCAATGCCATCCATACGGCAACAGGCAAGCGCGTCTTGAAACTGCCGATGAGCATCAGCGATGTGGAATTCGCATAATGACCCTCGGAAATAGGCCGTGGTCCAATCCAATGTCGGTGTGAGTGCGATGCTTACCAGTGATATTGACATCACGCCGCCGCTTCAGTTTGTCGACAACGTTACTGCGCCGCTGCTTGAATGGCGGCGCAGTGGACTGGGCGGCGTGCTGGCAACTCTGGTTGGCATCGAGGGAACCTCGCCGCGGCCGCTTGGCAGCCAGATGGCTATCAACGAGCGCGGCGCGTGGGTCGGCCAGATCTCGTCTGATTGTGCCGAAGCTGCCATTGCGCGCGAGGCTCTTTCCTGCCTGGCGGATGGTCAGGCGCGCACGGTCCGTTATGGTCGCGGGTCAAAGTTTCTTGATGTGCGCCTGCCGTGCGGATCGGGTCTCGACATACACTTCGATCCGCATGTCCCTCTTGAGATCCTGGAGGATCTGGAGGCCGCGCGACGCGCGCGCACTGCGGTGACATTGCGTTGGCCGGATGCAGGGCAATCAGGGACCAGTGCTGGCCATCAGCTCGACTGGTCGCCACGGCATGCAGGCGAGATAAACGTTGAATCCCTCATCGAAACAGGAAGCGGCGCTTATGCGCGCCACTATCTGCCGGTAACGCGTATTCTCGTGGCTGGCCGTGGAGCCCATGTTTCGGCTCTCATTTCGCTCGCTCAGGCAACCGGTTTGGAAGTTTGCCTGGCGAGCCCGGACCCACAGTTGGTTGCACGGCACTCCCAGCACTGCGTGGCAACACAGCTGCTGCATCAGCCAGATCGGTTTGATGTCACGCCAATTGACCGTTGGACCGCAACGGTGCTGCTGTTCCACGATCATGACTGGGAGCCCGGAATTCTGTTCCAGGCCTTGCGGCAGGATGGATTCTACGTGGGAGCTCTTGGCAGTCGTGCGACGCATAAGCAGCGTTGCGAGAGGCTTGCGCAACTCGGCGTTGACAGTACTTCGCTGTCGCGCGTGCGTGGTCCTGTCGGCCTGGATATCAGCGCACAGAGCCCACCGGAAATTGCGGTGTCAATCATTGCAGAAATCTTGAAAGCCCGGCGCATGGCGCATGTCTGATAGGGATTTGAGTGCATTCGCAGTCGTTTTACTTGCAGCGGGCTGTTCGACGCGAATGGCGTGCGGCAGCAAGTTGATACAACTTGTTGCGGAGCGGCCGCTACTCACCTTTTCACTGCAGACGATCATCACGCTGAATCCTGCCAAGGTTATCGTTGTTACCGGGCATCAGCGCACCAGCATCGAGGATCTGCTCAAGGGCTATCGGGTGCAACCGGTTTTCAATGCGGCCTATGAAAACGGCATGGGTACGTCCATCGCCGAGGGAGTGAGAGCCGTGCCTCTCGGCCTGGAGGGCGTGTTCATTCACCTGGGCGACGTGCCTTTTGTCGAGGCTGGAACGTATCGCCGGCTCGCAGATGCCATGCGTCAGGACAATGCAGCAGACTTCCAGGTTTTTGTCCCAGTCTTTGAGGGCGCGCGCGGGCATCCCGTGCTTTTTCGCAGCGCGCTGATCCCGGCCCTTGAGAAACTATCAGGTGATACCGGCGCGCGGACTGTGATTGCTGCCAATGCGTGCCAGGATGTGGTTGTGAAAGACCGTGCTGTTTTGCGTGACGTAGACACGCAAGAAGACCTGCAAAAGATCCGCGCTGGATTGTGAACGCGTGCGCTTGTTGTTTTGAAGACGCGAGGTTACGCTGCGTTCAGTATTCAAGGGTGAGGTAATAGCGATGCGCCCAGCCACTGTCCCGCCCGTGCCTCACCGGGCACCATTCACCGACACAATAACCCGTCAGGTGAATTCGCCGTCCTGAAGAAGGAATCCGGCTCACGATCCGAGCGTCAGGGTCGGGGCGCCGGCGCAAATTCAAGACATCATTGGCCGCCACACGCACAACCCGGTATGTGATGGGATTGGGTGCAGAACGAACTTGCGACACGCGTTGGTTTTCAAGAGCTATGAAGTAGCGGTGGACCCAGCCTTGTCCGCTTTCATAACGAACCGGACACCAGTCTCCGTTGCACTCGCCAAGCTTCATGATGCCGGATCCGCGCGGCGGTATAACCGCAACAATTCTGGTTGTCGGGTCGGGCCCGCTGCGCACGTTCAAGACGTCATCCTGCGGTACGTTGACGACACGGAACACTGGCGTCACGGAAGGCCGCTTTACGACGGCTTTTACTGGAGTTGCCCGTGTTGCTGGGCGCAGCGCAACGGTTGCAGCACGAGCCGAGCGTTGTTCAGGATTTTTTGCCGGAACGGGCGGGCGCAGAACGGGGGTAGCTACTGGCGGTGTCGCAGCGCGTGCAGGCGTGTGCGCTTGCCGGGATACGGGTTGGGGGGGAACCACTTTGGTGGCCACGTCTTTTTCGGCGCGCGCTTTGTGTGGCAGCTGAACCGGGCCCATTGCGGCCACCTGGGTCGCTCTTTTCTCAGGAGGGGGTTCTGACCGTACCGGCTGCGTCTTGGCACGCGGTGGCGGTTCGCTCTTTTGCAATGCCACGATTGTTCCGGTTCCCTTGTCACCGTCCTGGTCGATCCAGGAAATGCGGTTATCATCGCGCCTATAGACCTTCACACAGTTCTTCCTTCCGTTGAACCATGTCTTCCACTGCTGGCACAGGCGAGAGCGGCTGATCCACCACTTGCCGCGGTCGGTTTGGGAGCCGAGGAAAAATGCAACTGCGCCGGCCTTGCCATGCAGCGTACCATCAGCCTCGTAGGTTACCGGAATGACGCTGCCCAACGGCGTGTCGAGATTGATTTGCGCGCCGGGAATGTAGTGCTTCAACATCTCCTCTGTCAGCAGTTCGGCTGACGCAGCCGTCGACCCAGCCGCCAAGCCGCCCAAAAGGCTGGCCAGGACCAGGAAAATGCCGGTTGCTGTCGTGGCGGGCATGGGCATTGCTGCCGAGTTCCTTCAAGTTGGCTTATGCCAAAGTTACTCTGCATGGTTAAGGTCTCACTAAAATCTGGAATGGCGGCAGCAAGTTGACAATATTTTCGCGTTTTTGGGATGCAGAGGTTAACCTTAACGGGCTTGCTGCGGTGCACACACTAGGGTCCGGACCCTAACGCCACATTCCTGGATGTGGTCCTCCGGCTCTTGATGCAGGTCAATCCGCATCAAGAGCCGGTCTTCGAGCTAGTGTGGCGATCGCATCAGCTTTTATGGTGTAATCACCAATGGCGCGCAGGCCCGAATTGGTGGTATGAATGGCATATTGCATGCCAATCAGCCTGCAGGCTGATCCCCGCGCAGAGGGTTCAAAAATTTGTAGTGGTGCTCCCGCTTTCATGGCGAGAGCGCTCAGCCGTGAAGCCGGGCGGCGGTCCGGCCGTTGCAGTAGTGATGACCAAACGACCTCGAACAAGGGGCCGCGGATAGGAGGAATGCCAGATGGCGATAAAGGATCTGCTCGTTGCCTATGACGGAAACGAAGCCTCACAGCATGCGCTGGAGTTTGCTGTTCAGATGGGCGCCAAATACGGGGCGACTGTAACAGGTATGACCGTTACCAAACCTGAGCCGTTCGAAAGCCATCTGCGACGTTGGATTCCAGACAACGTCAAGGAAAGCATGATGACAGCCCGGCATGAGGCAACGAAATCAATCGAGTCGAAGTTTCTCGAAGGCGTGAAGGCGCTGGGCTTTGCAGGGGAGACGCAGTGGTTGGTCGAGGAAGGTCAACCTGATCTGACGCTGGCCCGCTCTGCTCGATTCTATGACATTCTGGTCATCGGCCAATTCCTCACGGCTTTCCAGACAGAGCACCGCTCGGTCGATCCGCAGGAGCTGCTTCAGCGCGCTGGCAAACCGATTATAATCGTGCCCAAAGGCTATCAGCCCCGGCCCTTCCGGGAGGTTGCTGCTGTGGCATGGGACGGCAGCCGGCATGCGGCCCGCGCGCTGACGGATGCGATGCAAATTCTTGAGACCAAGAAAAAGCTCTACATTCTGACGGCTAAAGCGGAAAAGCAGTCCCGTGATATGGCTGATCTTCCTGGCCTTGATCTCCAGGTGCACCTCAAGCGCCATGGGGTTGAGTCGGAAGTCATCACATTCGACTCAAGTGTGCACGAAGTTGGCCATGCGATATTGGAACATTGCAAGGAGCTTGATCCGGACGTGCTCGTGATGGGTGCTTATGGACGCGCCAAGTTCGGTGCTCAGTTCTTCGGTGGCGTGACACGGTACATTTTGCAAAACCACACTGTGCCGGTGCTTCTGTCGCATTAGACCGCGTACACTTTCACGGTATCGCGAGCGCGATCTATTTTCTTTTGTTTCTCGCGGTGTTCTTCCCGCCGAACCGAGCATACTTCGGCTGAACATACTCTAATGCATGTCGCGCAAAACTGCTGCGCATTTTTGCGCGACATACTCTTTCTTTGAGGCCCGACCGTAGAGGCATGTTTTCACGCTGAGCCGCTGCATGCTTCAGTTGAACATGCAGGCGAGCGTCGCCCGGCGTTCTTGCTCAATAGAATGACTTGGATTTGTTGTCCTGCGCTGCCGGTAGCCTTGTGCAATCAATGCAACTGGCGGCATGTCTCGCGAATGCCTGCAGCGGTAATGTACCACTGGCCGTCTTGGCCGTGCACCGCGAGGCCCTGCCGCGACAGTCTTCGGGCATAAGACTGGTGCATCGGAGGAAAATAAGACCTTGGCGTCTCAGCCAACAACTCCAACATGGCGCGCTCGTTGTCGGTCAATCTGAACATGGCGCTCTACTCACTTTCAGACACTTATACTGTGCGGCTCAACCACTGCATTCCAATGTCATAAAGCCGGGCTGCAGAAAACTGCACACAAGGTCTTGTGCGAAATTCCACTTTTTGACGCAGCAAGGCAATTGTGTTGGGGCACGACCTTGTTTCCCCTCATGTCTGCAAAACGTTGCGGGTAATATTTGCTCCCGGAACGACAGGAGGCGGATGTTTAGAGAATGTCGCCTTCGACATTCGTCTGTCGCGTTCGCATTTGTGCAATAATCATCATTAGATTTGCGAAGGCGATCTACAAAGCCCAGCCATTCCAATGCATAAGCTCATTATATTGTTGATCTGAGCACTGACGCCGGCTGTGGAAAACGGTTTTAGATGCGTAATGGATATGCCTCCGATGGGACATTGAGACTGCGAGGTGAAAAGAAATGGAGGGCGCAAGAACCCCATTTTCCGAAGCCCGGCTGGCCTTGGTGGAACAGATCCGGTTAAAGGCGGACGAATTGCCGCGCGCACTTCGCGATGCGATTTTCTGGCCTGGCGTTCTTGAGCAGATTGGGTCAGTGCCGCGCGAAAAATTCGTTCACCGGGATGACTGTGGCATGGCCTACCACAACGTGCCGCTCTCAATTGGTTTTGAACAGACTATTTCTCAGCCCTTGATCGTCGCTGTGATGACCGGATTGTTGCAGCCTCGTCCGGCCCACAAGATATTGGAAGTAGGGACCGGCTCAGGATATCAGGCAGCGGTGCTGGCGCGACTGGTCGCCTCTGTCCACAGTATCGAGATCGTTCCGCAACTGGCCTGCTGTGCTCGGCATGCGCTGGAGTTGTGCAACATCGAAAATGTCACTGTTCGCGTAGGGGATGGACACTCCGGCTTGCCCCAAGAGGCACCATTCGACGGGATTATCGTAACGGCAGCTTCCAGAGAACTGCCAGAAACTTTGCTGGCCCAGTTGAAGCCCAGCGGAAGAATGGTCCTTCCACTTGGGTATGAGAACCAAATGCTAAGCTTGGTGACGAGGTCGGACGGAGGGGCGGGTGCAAACGTGCGCGCGTTGTTACCTGTGCGGTTTGTCCCATTCGTTTCCTGACAAAGCGGACCCACTGCTATTGGGTCCGGACCCTAATTGAATTATGTTTTCCGGCAGGGGCGTGCGGTGAGGGAGCAGACGGTCCCTTCGGGGCCGACGAGACAAGATTCGTCAATGTCAGCGGCGGCCTTCCAATCGGAATAGTCCGGCCCCAGTTCGGGCATCAGCCGTACGCGATGCCGCCAATTGGCGCGGGCCTTGGTTTTTGCAATCCATTCAAAGCTGGACGGCTCGCCCCGCGCGGTAACGACGTCGCGCGCGCATGTAGGACTGGTCTGCGCTGGGACTGGTTCGGATGGGGCAGGAGGTTGATTACCTCCTGTCGTCTGGCCTTCCGCTACCGCCAGTGAAACCAGTGGTGAAGGCACCACCAGTATTGCGGCGGCGAATAAAATGGCTTGCGCACCAATAGGGCGATTTGAACGTACGATCGAAGGCATCTCAGTCTGGCCGTTTGGACGAATTGCTCAGCTGTATGCAGTTTCGATTGTAGAACCTTGGTTTTCAAGTGCGATTCAATCGTGTGGGTGAATCAGAACCGTATGAGCCAGTTAAGGGTGCCGTATATGTCCTCAAATCCGTCTTCGCTTGGTTTGAAATCATAGGCGCTGTTGGACAGGCCCCCAGATAAAGACACTTCACCGCCTGCCCATTCGTAGCGAGCAAACAAGCCGGCACGGCCTTGAGGGTTCATTTGTTCACGCCGAGTACCGTCCGAAAGCAATCTGTCGGCATTGTCGACATTGCCATTCAGGGCCGCTTCGACGCCGATTGAGACGCTGGGCAACATGCGGTAGCCAAGCCGCCAACGCCCCGCATAGGTATCATGTGCGCTCGTATAGCTTAGGTCCAAAGACGTCCACGCGTCGTTTCCCAGATTCAACCAGAGTTCGATTGCGCCTTTGACACCATATTCGAGGCCCTGAGTGATTAGTCCGCCCAAGGCGACCGGATCGTGAGGCTCGATCGTGTGATCAATTGCTGACAGGCCAATGAATGCTTTTGCTGTTAGTTCACCAAAGCGCTTCTGGTATCCAATCAAGGCTTCGACGTAGGTGATTTTACCCTTGAACTGTCGCTTGCTTCCTTTCGGATCACCGACGCGGTGACCAGAGTAACGGTACTGCCCGTAACCTCCACTGGCTCTTAGCCGAATACCGTTGCTGTAAATGTCGGAAGTCGGTGCGAGTGTAACGCCCGAATAAAGCAGCCAGACATCGCTGGTAATGTCAGCGCCCGCATAGGCTTCGCGCGTGTAACGAGGC
>JBKEAX010000113.1:0-9269 GCA_047972825.1 Hyphomicrobiaceae bacterium
AAGATCGAGGTGGACGTCGCAGACCATAGCAGCGCTACGGCCAAGACGGACGCCGAAGAGATTGGAGCAAATTCTTCGCCCGGCCCTTCGGGTTTCCAAGCGGTGGCGAGCCAGTGCGTCGGGCGATTTGCCCGCAGCGCCGCTTCGCGCTGCATCGCCCTCCTGCTGGCTCAACTCACCGCTTGAGAAACAGAATTGAATCACAATTATTGCCCGGCGCTCTAAGGCATGTTGCGCAAAAGTGCTCAGCAGTATTGCGCGACATGCCTGAAATAAAAGCCTTAAAGCGTGAGAAGCGAACCTCAAAATTCGCGACACGCTTTAGCCTATTGCACACCCTAGGTCGTCTCCAAACTGGCTACCCAATCTGCAAAGCGGTGTCCCTGAATTGATACGTGGCGTCTGAAGGCGCGCGCGGCAGTCTCTCCATCCCCATCTATGATTGCCTTTACTATGGCCTCGTGTTCGGCAAACGGATTCTGCAATCCGCCCCTTTGATCGCAATTGCAGCCGTCGATAAGGTTGAAGCCTACGCCGCAACTGGTAGATTTCGTCAGCAAGATAGCGGTTACATGCCGCCGCGTAGATCAATGAATGAAATGCTGCATTTTCCTGATCGTATTTCTCGGCATCTTGAGCGGTGGCCGCAACACCGCACCTGCGGTGTTGCGCCAGCAGTTCTGCGTGCGTCTCGTTGGTAAGACGGCGAGCTGCAAGGCGCCCACACACGCCTTCCAACTCCGACATTACCTCGAATAGCTCGAGGAGACGGTCAACACCGAGCGTGGCAACGACTGCTCCCTTCCCACGCTTCAGTTCAACGAGCCCCGACGCCGACAACATGCGCAAGGCCTCTCGCACTGGTGTTCGTGAAACGCAGAAGCGATCTGCAAGTGCAAGCTCTTCGAGACGAGAACCTGGAACGATGAGGCCACTTGCGATTTCGTCTTCAAGTGTCTGTCGAATTATCTCTGCAACACTTAGCTGCATTCATTCACGCCCGTCTCGTGCGCGACGGCTGCTGGCGCGTCTTACAGCCAGGGCACGCTCTTCTAGCATAGAGTTTGCAGCGTCTTTAAAAGCTGAAAGAACCTTGGCTGGCGCCCTATCGGGAGAACCCGCGGGAAATGGCGGCGCGGGGTTGTATTCCAGGTAAAGTTGAATTCTCTGGGCAACGTTTTCATCCGCTAGTCTAGCGGCAATCTCTAGGCCGAAATCAATTCCGGCCGTTACCCCTCCTCCCGTGATGCGGTTGCGGTCGGCTACGACACGGGAATGAGTGGCAATTGCGCCGAATTCCTTGAGAAAGTGCATTGATGCCCAATGGGTCGCTGCTTTATAGCCCTCAAGTAGGCCTGCGGCGCCAAGCACAAGAGCACCAGTACATACGGAGGTGATCAATTTAGCCTGTGCGGCCTGACGCGACAGGAATCCAAGGACTGCCTCGTCATCCAGTAATGGGTTAACGCCGGGCCCGCCCGGGACGCAGATCACGTCAAGCTGCGGGCATTCGTCCAGAGTCATATCTGGCATGATGGCCATGCCAGTGTCGCTAATCACGAGGTCGCGCGTTTTCCAGACTAGGTGAACGCGCACCTCAGGCAACCGGCTAAACACCTCATAGGGCCCGGTCAGGTCGAGCTGTGTCAAGTTTGGGAACAGCAAGAAACCAATATCAAGTTTTCTAGTCATTTCGGAGTTCTCATTATTCGGTTGGCCAAGGCGCCTTACCCGTCAGGAACGGTTGATCATTTTGAATGAGATTGGTCAGGAATCGTTCAACCTCGAGCACGCGTCCGACATGTGCGAGTTCCTCATGCAGAGAAAGCCAGAAATCCCGTTTGACAGATGCGCTCTTTCCCAGAATTGGTTTAAGTCGAGGGTCTCGGGCTGCGACAAAGGAAGGCAACATGCCGATCCCCTGCCCTGCAAGAACAGCATGATATTGCGCCACAAGGCTTGACGACCGGAACACTACATTTGGCTCACGAAGAACGTCGGACAACCAGCGGACTGCCTGTATCTGGACAAGGTCGGGTACGTAGTCGACAAAGCGATGCTTTTCGAGTTGCGTTAGGCTTTTGGGCTCGCCAAAAGTATCAATGTATCCGGGCGTCGCATAAAACCGTAGTTGAAATTCGCCGATTCTTTTGCAGATCAGGCGATGTCCATTAGGTCTTGGAAAGCTGATCAGCAGATCAGCTTCTCGCTTGGATAAATTTATCCAGTTGGATGCAGTAACCAACTCAACAGTTATGTCAGGTTGGACTTGATTTAATTTTGATAGACGTCCTGCAAGATAGAGACTGCCAAAAGCCTCCATCGTACCCACCCGTACGGTACCGGACAGCTCGTTGCCAGAGCTGCTGAAATCCGCAGAAATTTCTCTGGCATACGTTTCCATTGCCTCGGCATGTACCAGGAGGCGTTGACCTGCATCTGTCAGAGTAAACCCCGACTTGGTGCGGGCAAATAGTTTCATATTCAAGCTGGCTTCAAGCTCGCGAACACGTCGACCTACAGTCGTATCGTCCACCTTGAGTCGCTTACTGGCCGAAGCGAGATTGCCCTGCCTGGCAAGCGCAAGAAAATGTACAACGTCGTTCCAGTTGAACATGCCGCTACATCCTCGCTCCAATCAATGCGGCAGCGCCAATGGGGTGGGAGTGGTTCAATATTCTCCAGCCCTTCGAGCTGTTTCCTATGAATTGAACACTTCTCGCAACGGCGCCTCAGCTGATTTGTGAAGCCTTTCGATCTCTTCGAAAGAATAGTTGCGTCTCACGTGCTGATCCTTAATGGTGATCGGATCACGCCGATCATTGTCGACGGACATACGGAATATGTCGAACCTATTGTAATACCCGGCCACGTCATGGAACTGTTTAGGCTCGACAGCCTGAGACAGGTCAATATCTGCGTAGAGCAAGCCCTCATTTGAAGAGAGTTCTTCGCCGATCTGTTCAGCCTGGGGACCGAGAATCATTGATACTCCAGTAGGTGTTTCCTTGAGAATGCGTACTGCCTCCTTGCCTAACGGAGCGATTGCCTTCTCGATTGAGTGGTCAAGATAGGCCGCTGAAACCAAATTGAAGACCTTCGCTTCGAAGGCGTGCGCACCAGCACGAACGCGGATTGCATTGGCAAGATCGTAGCGGCCTGTATCGTTAGGTTCCCGTGTTGGCCAGGTTGGTGGGTAGGATGAAATGTGCAATTGCTCACCCTGTGCCATCAACGCGAAGCGAGCCAGTGGATTTGTATTCTCGCCGCAAATCAACATGCCAACCTTGCCGATTTCCGTAGAGCAGACACGCAACCCCACGCCGTCACCATTTGCCCAGATGAGCTTCTCATAAAAGGTTGGAACGAGTTTGCGGTGATGGTTGAGGATGGAACCGTCCGAACCGATCAAAAGATTCGAGTTCCATAAGCAGCCGACGCTGTTGTTGGTTCCTTCTGAAATTCCAACAGATACGAATATACCATGCAGGCGCGCCTCGAGGCACAGACGATGGATTTCAGAGCCTGGTACATGTACCGATTGTGCCGCTAGCTTTTTGAACAGATCGTGGCCCTGTATGGGAGCCTGGAGAGCCGCCCAGACGGGGAAGCCGGGCACGAACGACTCGGGGAATGCGATAATCTGAGCACCATTGAGGGCTGCTTCGGCAATTAAGCTGCAGGCCTTATCAATCGTTTTGCTTGTATCGAGATAGACAGGCGCAACATGGGCCACGCATGCCTTGAAACGTGGATAGGTTTTCATGATGTGTCCCGTCCTTGAGATAAGAGGGTTTGACGAACCGAGCGGAGACCCAAGCGAGGCCAGTGGCTGCGCTTGGGTTGTTCTCAATGGCTGTGTGCGAGCCTATTGGCCGCCAGGAGTGGGGCTATAGTGCTTCCTTTGTAAAATCGAAGCGTGGCGGGAGTTTTGCGTCGATTTCTTCTTTAGGAATCCGCTTAATGGTTTCGAAGACGCCATTACGAACCTGTGAGATGTAATTGTCGAGAATACCGCTGTGGTCCTTGCCACGTAGGATCTTCTCGCCTTGTGGATGGGCGATAGAATTGTTCATTTTCGCTCCTTCGAGGTACTCAATTACACCTTTGTCATCTTTCTTTCCCTTCCAGCCGGAGGCCTCGATGGCGGCCTTGAGGAGGAACAGGTTTTCCCACGATTGCCAAGCATGGCTCTTTGCGATTACGCGATCGGAGCCTTTCTCTCGACCATTGACCTCGTCGATCTCCATGACTTTGATGAATTCTTTATGGAACTCATCATTTTTTGCGGCCAGCGGGCGCGGGAAGTTCTCGAGAAAGTAGACACCTTCTGCTGCACCGTCGATATCTGCGGGCGCAATCGCTTCGATGGTACCTGAAACCGAATACATTTTTACCTTGTCGCCCAGACCCATGTTCTTGGCTTGGGTGTAGAATGCGACGGATAATGCTCCAAAGAATACAGAAAACAGCACTTCGGTCTCTTCAGGAACCTTTGCCAGATACGGGACAAGATCACGGCTGTCGAGCGGCACAGCTATGGGATCATTCACCTTTCCACCAAGCTCCTCGATAACGCGTTTATGCTCCTTGTGGTGGCTGTGGCCCCAGGCGTAGTCGGGAAAGATCATGGTCCAATTCTTACCAAGGTTCTCAAAGGCCCAAGGGGCACCGGCGCCCGACAGGGTGTAGGTGTCATTGCCAGTCCTGAAAGCATAACGGCTGCCTTTCGAACCTGTTGCCTCGGTGGCTTCACCGCATGAGAAGTAGACCGTCTTCAATTCGGTCGCGACGGGGATCGAAGCAAGCATGACACCTGAATGCACAGACCCGGTAACAAAGTTCGCTCCGTTACGCTGAATCAGCGAGCGTAATTTGCGGGAGCCTGTGGCCGGGTTCGACTCGGTGTCTTCAGTTGCAAGCCGGAGTTCGCGTCCTGCGATGCCGCCACCGGCATTGATAATTTCTGCAGCCTTTGTAGCGCACTTGTTATGCCAATATCCCCACGAAGAAAATCCACCGGTCAGTTCCGCCTGATGGCCGATGGTGATGGGCCCCGATGCATTGGCAAACATGTTCGAGCCGATCGACAAATATGCTGTGCCGAATGCACCACCTGCGAGTGCCGTCTGCAGGAAACTGCGCCGGGTCGTGCCAGTCGCCTCATGTGTTTGCGGAGTCGTTTTTTTCTTGTGTCCGGTCATGTGCAGTCATCCTTTTTCAGGTGGCCAATTGCGTAGGTGGCCTTTGCAAGGCAGCGGAGTATTGGCTGGTTAAGAGGCATGATCACGCGGCATCAAGAGACAGGCCTAGATAGCGATGAATTGTTTCAGGCTGCTTGAGCAAGTCCGCAGATGCGCCATCAAATGCTATTGCGCCTTTTTCCATTATGTAGGTTTGGTGGCAGATCTTCAGTGCGGTCTTGACGTTTTGTTCCACGAGCAGAACTGAGACCCCACTTCGATTGATCGACTGTATTGTTCGGCGGATATCAGCAACCAGTATGGGCATGATGCCTTCTGTCGGTTCATCGAGGATCAACAGACGTGGTGACATCATCAAACAACGGCCTATGGCGAGCATCTGCTGTTCCCCGCCCGATAATGTGCCGCCTTTTTGAGACACACGTTCTTTCAGTCGTGGGAAGCGGGTGAACACCTCATCCAGGATGTTCGGATCGGGCTTGCTTTTGAGACCGAGAGTAAGATTGTCCATCACAGACAAGAGGGGAAATATCCCTCGCCCCTGCGGTACATAACCTATTCCCAGCCCTGCAAGCCGCTCCGGTTTCAGCGCTGTTATTTCTTGACCATTGAAGTAGATCCGCCCCCGGGAACGCGGCATCAGATGTAATGCGGAACGGAGCGTTGTCGTCTTGCCCACACCATTGCGTCCCAGCAGCGCAACCGCACCACCCACTGGAATCTTGAGATTGACGCCTTGCAGAACATGGATCTTGCCATAATGCGCGTGCAGGTCTTCGATCTGTAGGATGCTTTGCGATGATACGGGCTCAGCCATTGGAGTGAGCTCCTCTTGATGGTTTGCCGATATCATATTCGTTGGGCATGATCTCAAGCTCACCGCCGTCGTCATCCTCATCAAACCCAAGATAGGCTTCGCGCACTTCATGATTCGACGCTATTTCGCTTGGCGGTCCCTGGGCAAGTATACCTCCCTGCGCCATCACCGTGATGTCATCGGCTACATCGAACACAACTTCCATGTCGTGTTCGATCAATATGACATTCACGAGTTTGGATAGTTCGACGATTTTCTCAACTGTGCGTTGCGTTTCCTTCGGGCTCATTCCACATATGGGCTCATCCAACAGTAGAAGTTCAGGATCACTGGCCAGAGCAATGCCCATTTCCAGCAACGCCACGTCTCCATATGACAAGGTGCCGGCTTCGCGCTTAGCAATATCCTGCAGCCCGACCTCTTCAATGACTTCATCAACTTTGCGACGCGTCTCGGAAAAGTGCTTCGCAGAGCGAAGCGGATGCCAGCCGGCCATTTTTGCCTGTGCGGCAATCCAGATGTTGTCTTCTACGCTTAACGCATCAAACACTGATTTAATTTGAAGTGTACGGGAAATGCCAATGCGTGCGATGCGGTGCGTGCTGTAGGCAGTGATGTTCTCGCCTTTGAACAGTATCTTTCCAGATGTGGGCTTCAAACGGCCCGAGATGAGATTGAAAAAGGTGGTTTTTCCTGCACCGTTCGGACCTATGATCGCGTGCAGCCGACCGTTGGACGCCAACGTGAAATTTACGTCATTGGTTGCCGTCAACCCGCCAAATCGCTTTACGAGATGCTGTGTCTCAAGAACCGGCGTGTTGTTGTTCGTGTTCGTTGACATTGTCACCGCCCTCACTCTGCCGGTTGCTGGGCCTTGTCGTCCGTTAGGTTGGATTCGGCTTCGGTGTTGGGATTATGTTTGGGCGACACGATCTTGAGAAAGGTGGAGTTTATGAAACCGGCTAAACCCTTGGGCGCAAAAATCACAGTGAGAATGATGATCACGCCAACGAGGAGAAGATAGTGGTCCCAATAAAGCGAAAGCTCTTCGCGTATTATAATCAGTGCGCCAGCCCCAAGAACCGGACCGAAGAGTGTGCCCACACCTCCCACGATCGCCCATACCACGGCTTCGCCAGAGACATGGTAGAACATGTAACTTGTCGATGCGTATCGACCGAAGAATGCAAACAGCGCACCAGCTACACCGGCGAAAAAACCTGAGATCACGAATGATGTCAGACGCATCATGTAGACGTTGATGCCGACCAACTCGGCGCGCACATCATTTTCCCGTATGGCCACCAAGGCCCGCCCAAATGGGCTCTCCAACAAGCGCCATTTGAGGAAAAAACATAATCCGACGACAACAAAGATGAAGTAGTACTGCAATGTTGAATTGGTGAGGCTGATTTCGGTGTCACCAAACTGGAACATCGGTGGCAACTGGAATGCCAGACCGTCATCCCCTCCGGTTATGGAGCTCATGGTCAGCGCCAGGAAATAGAAGATCAACGAGAAGACCACGGTGATGATAGCAAAGTAGTGCCACGTCAGACGCACGGCCAGACTGCCTGTGACCAGTGCCATGAAGATTGAGCAGAAGATTCCGAAGCCGAATGCAGGCCAAAAGCCCAAACCAATTTGGGCCACCCCGATGGCCACACCATACATGCCGGCTCCGAAGTACAGAGCCTGACCAAACGACAACAAGCCAGTGTAGCCGAACAGCAAGTTTACGGATGCGGCAAATAGTGACCACATCATGATCTCTGCGGTGATTCCGATCCAGAAATCATTCGTCACCAGTGGCAGAATGAGCGGTGCACTTGCAAAGAAAAAAATCAAAACGGCAGAGAGGACCCGGTTGAAGATTGCCAGCTTTTGCTCAGGCGTACGCGCTGGCTGGGCAGCGTCAGTGGGGACAGTATTACTCATGATGTTGCTCCCGCGAAAATACCTTCGGGCCTAACGAGTAAAACGGCGCTCATGAGGCAAAGGGATGCAATCCTCGCAACAACCGGATCTGCGAAAGCGGTGATCACACCTTCCATAAAGGCTAGCAGAACGGCTGCTGCTACTGTTCCCTGCAGATTGCCTAACCCACCGATGATTACCGCGATGAAGCAGAAGGGCAGGATGTCAACACCGGCGCGGAAATCGACGGTCGTAATTGGCGCAGCCACCACGCCGCCGAGAGCGGCCATCCCAAAGCCAATGGCAAAGGTGATCGTATAGATACGCTGCACGGGAATACCGAGTGCAAGAGCTGTTTCAGGATCATGCCGGACAGCGCGCATCCATGTTCCCAGCTTAGCCTTGTGCAGGAACAGAAAAAATGCTGCGAGAAAAATGATCGAAATGACGGCAGCCACAAGGCGATACAATTCATAGTCAATCCCAAACAGTGGGACTGTTCCTTCTACTGGCGGGAGGAGGCGCTTGGGAGCGGGGCCGAATGTGGCACGCACTGTTTCCTGAAGAATGATCGACAATCCGAACGTGGCGACGATTGAGAGGGCCGCAGCTCCCTTGATGGGCACGATTACCAGCTTCTGGATCACTGCGCCCAGAAACAAACCTATGATCGGCACAAGAATGAAGGCGAGCCAGAAATTATCGGTCGACTGGACAATAAACCAAGCCAAGACGGTTCCGACCATGAAGAAGTCGCCGTGTGCCAGATTGATGATGTCCAGAAGGCCAAAAATGATTGAGAGGCCAAGCGCGATCAAAGCAATGATTAATCCCCAAATCAACCCGTTGATCGCTAGTGCGAGTACTAGATCCATGAATCTCCCCCACGCCAGCTAACGGCCGCCGCTTGGCGTATTCCGTGACTTTGAGCATATATGGTATGCGTGCATATGTGCGCGTCAAGATCAAAAAATGCGGCGCAATACGGCAAAATTGCAGGCTTGAAGAAGGCTAGTTATGTTTCTTTTGGCCTCAAATTCGTATCCGACCGTGAGCGGGAGGATGGCTTGTAGGCTTCCATCTGCTGCTATTCGAACATCGAATGCTCCTCCAGGCTGCCTCAAATCAAAGTCGCGTTCACAACCGGCGCACGCGGCGCACCTCGTGGTCCGCGTCCTACCAAGGCTCGGCAATGCATTTCTGAACCGGACCCGGCGGGGACTGATCCGCGCGTTTATCGGCATGCGATTGCGTTGCGGCGGCCACTGCCTGGACTGATCCATAATTTCGACCGTGGCAGCAGGTACGACTCACATGATTATCGACGTCTG
>JBKEAX010000118.1:0-2636 GCA_047972825.1 Hyphomicrobiaceae bacterium
AAATTCCTGGTCAAAGATGATGCCGAGATCGAAGTGCTGAAGGTCGACAACCAATCTGTGCGCAATCAACAGCTTGCCAAGCTGGAGCGCCTGCGCGCAGAACGCAACGAAGCCGACGTCACTGCCGCGCTCAACGCATTGACCGAAGGAGCCCAGGGTAACGGCAATCTTCTTGACCTCGCCGTCAAGGCAGCCCGCGTCAAGGCAACCGTCGGCGAGATTTCTTTTGCGCTGGAGAAGGTCTACACCCGTCACCAGGCCGAGATCCGTGCGATTTCCGGCGTCTACAAGTCGGAGGCAGGTAACATGAACAAGGACGTTGGCCAGGTGCTGCGGCTTGTCGATGAATTTGAAGCCAATGATGGGCGCCGCCCGCGCATTCTCATCGCCAAGATGGGCCAGGACGGGCATGACCGCGGGCAAAAGGTGATCGCATCCGCTTTTGCCGACCTCGGGTTCGACGTCGACATCGGGCCGCTGTTTGCAACTCCTGATGAAGCCGCGCGCCAGGCTGTTGAGAACGACGTGCATATCATTGGTGTGTCGTCACTCGCCGCCAGTCATCTCACTCTTGTGCCAGAACTGAAGGCCGCCCTTGAAAAGGAGGGCCGCGGCGATATCGTCATCGTCGTTGGTGGTGTTATCCCACCGTCCGACTATGACGAGCTTTATGCCGCCGGCGCCAAGGCCGTGTTCGGCCCCGGCACCAACATTCCCGAAGCAGCCGCCAAGCTGATCCACGAACTCAACGTACTACTCGGCTACGAAGCCAAGTCAGCCGCAGAGTGAGAAGGTCCAGGTGTCATTCCATCTCATTAGGCTACTGTTTTTCTACCTAGGACTGACAGTTGCCACGATGGAGATTCGCGCCGCTAGCCGCAGCATCGAACTTCCAGTTACAAGGACCCACATCCTCATTTCGGAAGTTGGAGAAGCACCAGCGCTGTTCATATATTTTCACTGATGAAAGCAGCGAAAGATTATTCAAGTACACTATTGAGAACATTGATTGCCAAGTTGACATCAAAGCTGGCAACAAAGTTCTCGGCTCTTATTTGATACACAAGCCAATATCTGATGGTACGATTGTAATCTTGAACAAATATAACTGGAAAGAGATTAACCGCTGGACATCCGAGGTTGTGAAGGGCAACGAAAAAGTCATTGAATTATCGGCGTCAGTTTCGCAGCCCAGCAAGGATTGCGCACACAAGGGTTGAGGGTATCGCTGCAGCTTTCATTGCATCGCAGTTCCAAAAGTCAAAAGAATATAAACGGACGAATTTCTACGCAGCTTACACGTCCGCCGCATCTCGCCCGCATTTCAAGGTCGCGTTTGCACCAGAAAGATCAATCCGCATTGCAGTAGCGCGTTCCTGAGGTCGCTTTCCTCCACGACACTTGCAATGAACAATGTTTGGTTGCTCATTCTTTGAACTGCCAGCGACATCCGCACCTTCTGTCTAAAAGTTGGTACAGCCTTGGCACTAGAGCATGTTCAGCCGAAGTGTACGCGGTTCGGCGTGAAGAACATGCTCAAAATAAAAGAAAATAGATCGCGTTCGCGATTCCGTGAAAAGTGAACGCGATCTAGCTCGGCGGCATAAGCTAATGCTGTTTGACAACATTCTTTGATCCGGCCCTTTGCATGCATGAGCTCTTCACAGCGCGACAAAGCAATCACAGGTAAACAAGATGCGATCGCTGTAGTATGCTAAAGGTTGCAAAGCCAAACCTTTGATTGCGTACTTTGTAGAATATTCTGAAATTAGGCGAACCGGGGACTGGAGAGTAACGATGCCGCGGTCAATTGCCACCAACCCAATTTCGCGTCTGCTTGTCACCGCAGCCGTTATCGGCATCTCAGCGCTGATGGTTGGCGCTTACATGATCCCCAATACATACATTATCCGCTATTCCATGCCCGAGAGGGCAACCTGGTGGATCGCACCATCCATGCTGGCAAGCAAGTGGGGTTATTTCGAGCGGGAAAATGTTGAAATAGCAGAGACGTACTGGCCTACGGGACGGCGCGCCCTGCAGTCCCTCATGGACCAGCAGTCAGACATCGCCTATGCCGCCGGCCCGCCCATCACCACGCTTGCCTACGAGAAACAACCGCTACTTGTACTCGCGCAAACAATGAGTTCTCGTAGCATTGTTCACCTTCTGCCAAACGTCGCCCACAAAGATGACTGGTATCGTTACCCTATCGGGCTTGCGCGAGGAACCATAAGCGAATTCTACCTGATCGCGCACCTCATGAAGCTGGGCAAGCTCGATCTCTACAAAAAGGGGGCACTGACACTCATCGACCGCCCCCACGTTGAAGCCAATTTCTTGACACTGATGCAGAACACCACGCAGTCTATCGTGTTGTTTGAGCCATTCGCATCGGTTGTCACAATGGCAGGCGAAGAAAATCGGATGTTCACCGAAACCACCGATCCTGCTGTCTATAAGGTCAGCTGCTTCATCCTGACCACACCTGCAATGTGGAAAGAACATCGAGAGTCGATTCTACGGGCGCTTGCCGCAATTCGGAATTCCAGCACGCAAATGATGGCCGATCCACCGCAAGCCTGGAAGGCAGTGCGGCCCATGCTCGCCTATTCTGAAAAATCAGAAGTCTGGGG
>JBKEAX010000158.1:0-19226 GCA_047972825.1 Hyphomicrobiaceae bacterium
TGCATGTCGCGCAAAAGTGTGCAGCGGTTTTGCGATTACGGCATGCATCAAATCACAGACTTAAAGCGTCAGGAGCGGATCCTATAATTCGCGACGCGCTTTAGGCGCTGACTGCCCAACCAATCATTGAGTTTGGGCGCGGTCATTATCCATAAAAATTCCCGCAGTTGTCTGGGGGCATCGACGGGAGCACTCCGCGTCATGAAGCAAACGCGTTTTCAATCCGGCCGCCTATGGCGCATGTCCCTCATTGCCGTGCTGACTGCACTTTCGATGGTGTGCGCTCCAGCCAGCGCGCTCGCAATGCAGATTTTTGTCGAAACCTTGACATGAAAAATGATCGCTCTCGAAGTCGAGTCTAATGACACGATTGATAATGTGAAGGCCAAGATTCAGGATAAGGTATTCCATCCGATCAGCAACGTCTCATCTTTGCAGGCAAGCAATTGGAAGATGGGCGAACTCTAGTCGACTACAACATACAAAAAGAATCGACAATTCATCTTGTTGTGCGTTTGCGGCCGCAATCCTCATCTCCATCTCCAGCCCCGCTTGTCGGCGCATTCCTGAGCCAGCGCGGCAACGCGATTGTGTCAAACCAGTTCAGTGGTGACAGGCAGATTGATCGTCTGCAACAGGCGGGTCAGGCAGAAGGCGGGAGTGAGGGGGCGAGCCCCGCTTCCGGATTTGCACCTGCGGCGTTGCTGGGTTCTTCGCAGTTTGCCAACGGGCGGCCCGGAACGTCGCGTCTTGGCGGCGGATTTGATTCAAGTTCCATGATTGCGATGCGGCTTGGTGCTTCTGATGCGCGGGGGGGCTGGTGCATTCGCAGATGGCAAACAGCTCTCGTTTGCGGCAAGCCTTAGCCAGGTGATGGGCTATGCGCAACAGCGCGAGCGTGAGAAGGCCAGCACCAAAGTTGAGAGCCTCGGCTTCGGCACCGATGCTACGCTCTACGAACGCCCCGCTTTCATGCCGTTCGATATCTGGGTCGAGGGTAAATACGGCGGCTTTGATGGCGACGATGGTATCGATGGCCACTTCGGTCTCCTGACGCTTGGCGCCGACTACGTGTTCAATCGCAGGTTTCTTGCCGGCGTCTATGTGCAATACGACACCATGAGCCAGGACATTGACGCGAGTGGCAAGGTGGATGGCGATGGCTGGATGGCGGGGCTGTATACGACGCTGCGCCTGACAGATAACCTGTTCTGGCAGAGCAGGGCGGCATGGGGGCGATCGAAAAACCACGTCAGCCCGGATGGAACCTACGAGGATGGCTTTGAGAGCGAACGTTGGCTCGTTTCAACGTCGCTGGTGGGCCGCATTGAACGTGCCGGCTGGATGATTTCACCTGAAGCAACGTTGACCTATTTCGAGGAAAAATCGGAGAGCTTCGTTGACACCAATAGTGTTTCTGTTTCCGGCGTGAAGGCAAGCGTTGGGCAGCTCAAGCTTGGTCCGACATTCAGTTATGCCTATGCTGTCCGGCGCGATCTGCTGCTTGAGCCGAGGCTCGGCGCACAAATGATCTGGAATTTTGATGTAAACGCGAAGGCTGCCGGCCTCGGCGAACTTGGCGATGATGCAATTGGACCTGATGGTGCGCGCGGGCGTGTCGAGGCAGGGCTTCGGGCGCAGACGTCAACAGGTGTGTCGCTTGACCTGTCCGTCTCCTACGACGGCATTGGGGCAGGTGACTTTGATGCCACCACCGGCCGTGCTGCCATCCATATACCCTTCAATTAATCCATTCTGCTTCTCAAGCTGCGCCCGATGCCTGGTTGGAGCGCCGCATGGTCGTTGCCACGAGCGCGACAATTGCGATCACGATGGGAAAGAATGTAACCCAGAGTACCGCATTCCACCCTTGGGACATCAGCAGCGTGCCCGACGAAAATGATCCAATCGTCATCATGCCGAACACCATGAAATCGTTGAGCGACTGCACACGGGTCCGTTCCTCGGGGCGATGACATTCCAGCACCATGGCTGAAGCCCCCAGAAAGCCGAAGTTCCAACCCACGCCAACCAGAATGAGCGTTATCCAGAAATGAGCCTGATCGATTCCGGTGAGCCCAATGGCCGCTGATAGAGCAATCAGGAACAGACCACTCAAGATCACGCGCGTCGTACCGAAACGGGTAATCAGATGGCCTGTGAAAAAACTCGGCGCGTACATGGCGATGATGTGCCATTGAATGCCTAGGTTGGATGATTCCTGGGACAGTCCGCAAAGGCGCATTGCCAAAGGTGCTGACGTCATGATGAAGTTCATGAGCGTATAGGACACCACCCCGCAGGTGACGGCGGCTATGAAACGAGGCTGCTGAATGATGATGCCCAAAGGTCGACCGCCCGCAGTTTCTGCCGCGGTGGGCTTAGGTACACGAACGCCAGACAGGACCACACCAGCCAGTGCTGCGAACGCGGCTTGCGCGACAAACGTTGCTGCAAACACGTAGGGCTGCCACAGGTCCATGGTATAGGTGACGAGTTGTGGTCCGAGAACTCCCGCGAACACGCCGCCCGCCATGACAAGTGACAGCGCTCGTGGCTTCCTCTCAGGTGGAACACAGTCGGCCGCGGCGAAACGAAACGAGAGCACAACGGCGTTGTAGGCGCCGCCGAAGCACATTGCGATACAGAAAAGCCAGAACGAATTGATAATCACTGCCACTGCAGCGAGTAAACCCACGAGTACCCCACAACTCGTTCCCGCAAGGAACGCAGTTCGGCGGCCGTAACGCCGCGCAATGGCCCCTGTCGGGAGCGTGGATATTGCCATGCCAACGACGAAAACCGTGATTGGCAGTGTTGCAAGTTCCTTGTTTGGGGCCAGCGTGCTGCCAATAATCGCACCGGTAGCGTAGGCGACTGCATTGTTGGCGCCTGCAAGCGCCTGCGCGATCCCCAGTCTGGCAACGTTAGACCGTGCAGAAGTGAGTGCCGACTGAGTCGTATTATCCGGCACGGCATTCGAAGTCATGAGTTTCCCTCGGCAAAGCGCAATTCCCCATAAGCCACCCAGCAAAGCAACGGGTAAGGCCGGCCCACATGGGGACCGATGGGAGTCATAACTTTCAATCGGGTGGCCGTATTTCGATAATGTGACAATATGCGTATAATTGCTGCCAAGTTGGAGATGGCAGATGAAATGGCAAACCGTTAAAGCCCCGCCGGATGTAGCCGTACCACGGCCGATGACCGTGCGCGTACAATCAATCCCGCCGCGCCATTATTTTCCAGAGCACTTTCACGACTGGAATCAGATGGTTTATGCCATTACCGGTGTGCTGACTGTTGCGGTGGAGGGGCAATCCTATGCGATTTCGCCTGAACAGGCTGTTTGGCTGCCGGCAGGTCATCGGCATCGAGTTGGGACGCTGTTAGGCGCCGAATTTCGAAGTCTATGGATTGCCAGCGACGTGGCCGAGTCACTCCCAACAGAATGCACCGTGTTCGCTGTAACGCCCTTGCTCAAAGCGCTCGTTATCGAAGCGGCGCAAATCGAAGGTGAAAATGATCGAGACGGCTATCGTGACCGGGTGACGAAACTCATATTCGATCAACTCCGGCGCGCTGAGGCTCTGCCTGCCGCGCTTCCATGGCCGCTTGATGGATCGAGGCTGATACCACTTTGCGAAGCGCTTTACACCAACCCTGCCGACCAGCGCGGACCCGATGCCTGGGGGAGGGAACTCGGGATGTCGGAACGCACACTGGCCCGGCGCTTCGAGGCGGAATTGGCCATGGGTTTGCGGTCATGGCGCCGGCGTCTCCGGCTCTTCAAGGCAATCGAGCTTTTGGGTGGAGGCCTTGACGTAACCCGTACCGCAATGGAGGTTGGTTACAGTTCCACGTCAGCCTTCGTTTTTGCCTTCCGCGCCGAACTGGGTTGCAGCCCGCAAGCCTATATGCGCAGACGCGGTGAATTGGGTAACGCACCATGATGCGCGCCAAGCGGCGGGTTGGCCGTTGCTCAGTGGGCCGACGTCGCGGCGACACCTTGGGTTGAATTTTCCGCCAGCGCGGCATCGATCATGGCGGAGAGATCGGCGTAGGTGAGCACCTTTTTCACCAGCTTGCCGTCGATGAAGAAGTTTGGCGTGCCAATGATACCCAGCGTCCGGCCACGATCCTTCACCCATTTCAAGCCAGCGACAAGCTTTTTGTCTTGAAGGCAGCTATCGAACTGGGCGCGCGATACACCAACCTGCTGCGCAACCTCATAGATCGCGTCAAGCCGCACCTCTTGCGAGACCCATTTGCCCTGTTGTGAAAGGAACTTCCCGTAAAGTGCCATGTACTTGTCGGCAGGCGCGCATCTCAGTGCAACGGTGGCGTTTCCTGAAGATCTGCCGATGGGGAACTCACGCAGGATAAAGCGAACCTTGCCCGTGTCGATGTAGTTCTTTTTGAGTTCAGGGTAGACCTCTGCCTGGAACTTCCGGCAATAAGGACAGGTCAACGACATGTACTTGATGACCGTGACCGGGGCATCAGCCCGGCCGAATGACATCTCCGGCAGGGGACCGGTTTCCATGATTTCGGCGACCGATGGATCCTTAAGCACTTGCCGCGGGCCGGCATTGTAGACCTGTTCGCTTGGGTTGAGTGGGTTCATCGGCGCGGCGCTGTCGTTGCCACCCGTGTCGTAGGCAGACGCCGTTGACCCGGTCATCGGGTTCTTGTCGAGCGACAGAGTATTGGTGCAAGCTGACAGGGCCAGCCCAATGCCGCAAATCAGAAAAACAGGAATGCGCCTGCTCCGCATTTGCCCTTGCCCCCTGGCTTGCTGTGGCAGCAGGCTGCCAGCAGCCATTGCCGGCAAGCCCCGCCTGCGCTGCCCACATTACTTCAACAGCGGCTCGATCATCGCGTCGAAGGATTCAACGTTCGGAGCGCCTTGCAGCTTTTTGCCGTTGATGAAGAACGTCGGTGTTGCCGACACGCCAAATTGCTCTGATGCACGTGCGCGCTGCGCATTGATCTGGTCAAGCAGCTTCTGGTCCTTCAAGCACGTATCAAAACTCTCCTGGGTGAAGCCCGCCTGTTTTGCAATTTCAAACAGCTTTGGCACCGGGTTGCCTTGCACGAAGGCCCAGTCTGCCTGCGTGTTAAACAACATATCGGCCATTTCATAGTTTTTGCCGTTCGGCGCGCATCTTGCCAACATCGAGGCAGCCGCCGCCAGGTTGTCGAGTGGGAACTCGCGCATCACGTAGCTCACCTTGCCGGTATCGATGTATTTCTCTTTGAGCTTGGGAAAATTCTCTTTGTGGAAGTGGCTGCAATGTCCGCACGTCATGGAGGCGTATTCGACGATGGCGACCTTGGCATTGGGGTCACCAAGTACGATGTCCTTCAGGCCATCAATCGGCTTCATCAGCTCTTCCATGGGGACTTCGCTGGGACCAGCCGGACGCCGCTGTGCTTCTGCCGGCATTGGGGCCATGAAGCTGACGGCGCCAAGGGTGAAGGTTGCAAGGGCAGCGGTAGCAGTCATCACGCGCCGGCGCGTGAGGTCGGGGCGGAAGGTACGAGCAGCGGTTCTAGTCACGTGATTGCTCCTTGAGGCGATCAAGTTGAGGCGATCGAGCCAGTCCTACAGGTATCGGCGCGGTGAAGCAGTTGTGGTCCGGTGCGGATTTGCCTGCAACCAAACGCCGCGTTTAGCATGGTGTCTCCGCGGCAATAAGGCAAAAACGGGTTGAATGCCACCTGAATGGGCAAGCTCCGACAAGTTTAACAGGTTCAAATTACAATCACGGTGCCGTGTTTTTGTTTGCTTCAGCAGGCTGTTATCTCGAACGGCGGCGTTGGCTTTCAGCCTCGATATGCGCCCCGAGCCGGGCCAATGCTTGCTCCAGAGCGTCGACAGGTTCGCTTGCGGCGCGTTGGGTTTTTGCGCCCTTGGTGCGATTTACGCCTGGGTGGTGAGCGCTGCTAGGGTTGGAAGGCGGCGCGGCGGGTGCTGCGTCGCCAATCTCCGCAGCTTCGATGGCCTCCTGAACGATGCGCAGGGATACAACGGCGCGATATCCGAAGTAGGCATTAATCCGCTCGATGATTTGCGCTGTTTGGTACTGCACGTCGAGTGCAATCGCAGGATCAACCTGGAGCGTCAAAGTCGCGCCTGGCCGCCCTTCCCCGCCTTCCTCCGTATCGGCGAATTTGTCTACGGATCGGGGCCATTTGAGTTTAAGCGGCCGTGTATCGCGTGCCAGTCCCCCGCCGACGATCTGCGGCCAGTCAATAATCAGGTTGGCAGCAGCAAACCCGTGCTTCTCAAATGCCTTGCGCGTGATCTTGGGCACCAATGCCGCAATTGCGCGGGTGGAGGCATGCCGTGGGCTGAATGGAGACAGAGGGCGGGCCGGGGTAGCGTCACGACGGGGCGCGCGCGTGTCCTGGCCAGCATGGCTGGTGCGTGCCCTGCTTGCAGCAATTGAGCGCTTGTCCCGGCTTTTCATCGCGCATTTCCTCTTGCCACGTTTTCTGGCGCGCCAACCGCTCTTAACATTAGGGTTACCGATTCGGAGATGCCATCCCTGCTGCAAACCTCGCATTGGCCACGAATTAAGGGGGTGCAAGTGCCAGCTGTTGCGCGAAAGCAACTTCCATTGCGTCCTGCGGGGCCGGACACGGTTGCGGCTCTGCTCGACTGGTATGATCGTGAGCGCCGCGACCTGCCCTGGCGTGCGCACCCCGGTAAGCGCGCAAATCCCTACAAGGTCTGGCTCAGCGAAATCATGCTGCAGCAGACCACGGTCAAGGCCGTCATACCCTACTTCGTGAAATTTCTGATCCGCTGGCCAACGGTCAAGGCCCTGGCAGAGGCCGAACGCGACGAAGTGTTGGCCGCATGGGCTGGGCTGGGCTACTACGCCCGCGCCCGCAAGCTGCACGAGTGCGCCCAAAGCATCGTGGCCAATCACGGCGGCAAATTCCCCCGCACGGAAGCGGAACTCATAAAGTTGCCGGGCATCGGCCCATATACGGCCGCAGCCATAGCCGCAATCGCGTTCAATGAGCCAGCCACGCCGGTTGACGGCAATGTCGAACGGGTGACGGCAAGGTTGTTTGCCGTACGCCAACCCCTGCCGCAATCAAAGTTGGAATTGAAGCGTCTGGCAGCAACGCTGACGCCGGCAAAGCGGCCAGGAGATTTTGCCCAGGCAATGATGGATCTCGGCGCTACCATTTGTTCTGTGAAGAGCCCGTCGTGTTTGGTTTGCCCTGTGCAACCTGATTGTGCGGCGGCCGCCAAGGGGCTTGAAAAAGTGCTCCCAGCCAAGACTGCAAAGCCGGAGCGGCCAGTGCGGTTGGGCGCGGCTTTTCTGGCGCTTAGAGAAGATGGCCATGTCTTGTTGCGCCGCCGTCCGGACACGGGGCTTCTGGGCGGCATGATGGAGGTGCCCTCGACGCCTTGGACAGATACCATGCCGAGTGCAAAGGGTGTTCAGCGCTCCGCTCCGGTGGATGGTGCGTGGTGGGAGGTGCCGGGCCTGGTGGTTCATACGTTCACGCATTTCCGGCTTGAACTGATGGTTTACCGGGCCGTTGTTCCCGTCGACACGGAGTTGACCCTATGGGCTGCGCCTGATCGCTGCGCATGGATCCATAGACGCAGCCTTGCGGAAGCGGCTTTGCCAAGCATCATGCGCAAAGTTATTGCGCACGCCTTGAAAGACTGAATACCGTGCTGGGCTGAATAAAGGGTTGGCCAAAGTCCATTTTGCTTTGCAGCATTGTCTCAGGTAGCTTGGGGCGTCGAGAGCTGGCATGCCGGTGCCTGAAATGGGATCGCCACGTTGGGACTTGCGTGAAATATCTGCTCAAATACAAGCGAAACAACAAGCGTAACAAAAAAGAGATCCAGGGGAGCTGGCATGGCTGACAAAACCCGCGTAACCAGGCACGAGGCAACCGCCGCCGCACCCGAACGCGATAGGCCATGGCTTTTCCGGACCTATGCGGGCCATTCCACCGCGGCCAAATCCAACGCGCTTTACAAGACCAACCTGGCCAAGGGGCAGACGGGGCTATCAATCGCCTTCGATTTACCGACCCAGACGGGCTATGATTCCGATCATGAGCTGGCGCGTGGCGAAGTTGGCAAAGTTGGCGTCCCCATCTCTCACTTGGGCGACATGCGCACGCTGCTCGATGGCATTCCACTTGAGCAGATGAACACCTCTATGACGATCAACGCGACCGCGGCCTGGCTGTTGTCGCTTTATGTCGCTACAGCCGACGAGCAGGGCGCTGATCGCACCAAGCTGACCGGTACGATCCAGAATGACATCATCAAGGAATACCTTTCGCGCGGCACATATGTGTTCCCACCCGAGCCATCACTGCGGCTGATCAAGGACACGATTGTATTCTCGACTGCAAACGTGCCGAAGTGGAACCCCACCAACGTCTGCTCATATCACCTGCAGGAAGCAGGCGCCACGCCGGTTCAGGAACTCGCCTTCGCGCTTGCCACCGCCATCGCCGTCCTCGATACGGTGAAAACGTCAGGAGAAGTTCCCGCAGAACGTTTTGGCAAGGTGTTTGGCCGCGTTTCCTTCTTCGTCAATGCCGGGCTGAAGTTTGTTACCGAAGTCTCCAAGATGCGCGCCTTTACCGAACTGTGGGATGAAATCGCGCGCGAACGCTACGGCGTTACCGAAGAAAAAAACCGCATGTTCCGCTATGGCGTGCAGGTCAACTCGCTGGGCTTGACCGAGCAGCAACCTGAAAACAACGTCTATCGCATTCTGATAGCAGCGCTGGGTGTCACACTGTCGAAGAACGCACGCTGCCGTGCATTGCAGTTGCCAGCCTGGAACGAGGCGCTCGGCTTGCCGCGTCCATGGGACCAGCAGTGGTCGCTTCGCATGCAACAGATTCTGGCCTATGAGACGGACCTGCTCGAATACGCCGACATCTTCGATGGTTCGGCCGCGATCACCGCCAAGGTTGAAGCACTCAAGGAAGAAGTCCGCGCCGAACTTGCTGCAATCGACAAGATGGGCGGTGCCGTAGCCTCGATCGACTACATGAAGCGCAAGCTGGTCGAGAGCAATTCGAAGCGGCTTGCGGCAATCGAATCCGGCGAACAGATCGTTGTTGGTGTCAACAAATGGACCGAGACGGAACATTCGCCGCTGTCGGGTGGAGATGGTGCCATCCAGGTCATAGATCCTGCCGTGGAAGCCGAACAGATAGAACGTCTCAATGCCTGGCGTGCCGAGCGTGACGACAAGGCCGTGAAGGCCACCTTGGCTGAACTTGAAAGTGCCGCAAGGGAAGGCCGCAACGTCATGGAACCTTCCATCGCTTGCGCCAAGGCAGGCGTGACGTCCGGCGAATGGGGCAGTCTTCTGCGCCGGATATTTGGCGAATACCGCGCCCCCACCGGTGTTGCAGCTTCCGCACATGAGCGTGAGAATACGGCGCTAGATGCTGTTCGCGTCTCCGTTGAGCGCGTCTCCGAAGGCCTGGGCCGACGCATTAAGTTCCTGGTCGGCAAGCCTGGCCTTGATGGCCACTCCAACGGTGCCGAGCAGATCGCCGTGCGCGCTCGCGACAGTGGCATGGAGGTTGTCTATGAAGGCATCCGCCTGACGCCGGCCCAGATCGTGCGCGCCGCGGTGGACGAAAGCGTGCACGTCGTTGGTCTGTCAATCCTGTCTGGCAGTCACGTCCCGCTTGTCAAGGAAGTGATGGATCGCATGCGTGCCGAGGGAGCCGATGATATTCCGGTTATTGTTGGCGGTATCATCCCACCTGAGGATGAAAAGACACTTAAGGCCTTCGGTGTGGCCGCCGTCTACACGCCAAAAGACTTCCAACTCAACGACATCATGGCTGACATCGTTCGCCTTGTTGCAGGAGAGGCGAAGGCTGCATGAAGCAAAAAAGTAGCACGCTGATGCGGTACGAACTGCGCCAGCAGTTGGACCGCGCCATTCGCATGCGCCGCCTCAAGCTTGCTGCCGTGGCAATTGCGGTGCTGACCCTCGTCGCTACCGGTTTTGCGCTGATCGATCTTGAATCGCACGAAACACGTACCAGGCTCGCTGGCACGATCGACGACGTTCACACATTTGCAGGTAAAGGGGCGATGGATGGCCTCGAAGTTGGCGTGAAGCTGGACGATGGCCGCCACGTTACGGTCCTGTCGCTGAAATCCCGTCATCCTGAGGTTGGCGACCACATCGAGGTAACCGAACATCGCCACCCCTCCGGCCGCACCGTCTTCACGCTGCGTTGATGGCAGAACAAAGCCGGTTGCACTTTTCCGCCGTTCCCGCTCGAATGGTGCCTGCACAACAGAGCGGGACGAAGGCGCATGCGCGCAGGCAATAGATCTTGGCAAAAGCTCGTACTGGCCTTGTTGGCCGGTTTCATCATCATTGCTGCGCTCGCCACATGGGTAATGCATGAGCAACCTGAAGTCTCCAGGAATGATTGCGCACTCACGCCATCTGCCCTGCTCACGGGAACTTTCCGCAATTGGCGCTTGTCTATGAGCCCAGCAGAAGGCCTGTCAGGCGAAGTCTCCGCCGCTATTGCCCTGGAAGACGGCCGCGAGGTGATCGCCTACAACGTCACCGAAGCAGGCAGCCTTACAGCAGGCGATAAGGTGACCGTGGCCGAAATCCAGTGCGTACACCGGCGCATTTTCCTGCTTCATTCTGGCAGCAAATAGCCTTGAATCGACAGACCGCGGCGCCTTTCACCGCATTTCCAGTTCAGCCCGATTGACGCGCACGCCGCCCTGGCTATGATGCGCGCCTTCTCGGCCATTTGGTTAGCCCCTGTGGCGGAATTGGTAGACGCGGCAGACTCAAAATCTGTTGTCAGCAATGACGTGCCCGTTCGAGTCGGGCCAGGGGCACCATTTGGGCTGAAATTTCCCGGTCAGATCGTTGGTTTCAGTCGCGCTGGTGGGAGCAATTGCAAAGCCAGATCACGACACATCAAGCGTGGGCAGTAGGTGCGCTGTAATTGACGCAACGAAATCCCAAACATCACTGAACCACGTACTTGCAGGGTTTGGCCTTGGCGACGCAGTGCCACTTGTTGCCGGTCTTGCTACACGAAATAGATTTGTTATTGGCTATCGACCAGACGGACCACGCTTGTCCGAATTTGCTCTTCACCCTCCGAGTCCAGCCACTGACGGCGATTCGTTGTGCCCAGATTTTCTTCTTGGCTTTGTGATTAGTGACCGAGTTGCCAGCTTTCACCATGATATGTTTGCACTGGTAGGCGGCGGCAGGCTGCGGTGAACCGGCGAGCAGCGCGATGGCGAGACCGGAAGCGGCAATTTGGGCAATGAAAGAACCATTCATGACAATTTCCTCCAAAATATTTGTTCGTTGATCGGCCCGTGCGGCCTTTCCGGGTTGAAAGTCGCAGGATGCCGTCAATGCCGATTGGACGCCTCAGCCACTGCAAATGGTTCAAAGCGATATGCGTTTTGCATCTCGGCCCATCCACTGTAAGAGTGCGCCAGGGCGGCGCAGGACCAGGAAATTCAGAAGGGAGCGCAGATGCAGCTCGCAAAAAATGCACTGAAGCGGATACATGGAACTGGTGTGGCGTCTTGCGCCATCGCGTTAACCATGCTTGCCACCACGACAGTCGCAACAACGCCTGCTCAGGCCGCATCTTGCGGTAAATCCGGTGCCGGGTTCTCAGCTTGGCTTGAAGACTTCAAAGGCCGTGCGCGCGCCGCTGGAATTTCCCAATCCGCGATCAATAGGGCGTTGCAAGGTGTGACATACGATAGCAATGTCATTCGCCGTGACCGTTCGCAGCGCTCTTTCAAGCTCTCGTTCGATCAGTTCTACAAGCGCCGCGTTGGCTCGTACCTGATGAAACAGGCGCGCGGCAAGCTCAAGAGCAATGCGAAGCTACTTCGGTCGATTGAGAAGCGCTATGGCGTGCCAGCCGAGATCCTCGTGTCGATCTGGGGGCTGGAGACCAATTTCGGGCGTGACGGATCGGGCAAATATTCAATCATCCGCTCGATTGCGACACTGGCCTATGACTGCCGCAGGTCGAAGTTCTTCACCGGACACCTGATGGCTGCCCTACGCATTGTGCAAAGGGGTGACATGAGCCCGAAGCAACTGCGCGGCGGTTGGGCTGGCGAAATCGGCCAGGTGCAGTTCCTGCCCGGCTCTTATGACCGTTACGCTGTCGACTATGATGGCAACGGCCGTCGCGATCTGGTGCACTCCACAGCTGATGCGTTGGCTTCTACGGCAAACTTCCTCAAAGGCCATGGCTGGCGGCGTGGTCAACCCTGGGGGCCAGGCACGCAGAACTATTCCGTCATCAAGGATTGGAACCGTGCTGACGTCTACGCCCGCACGATTGCGTTAATGGCCGAACGCTTGCGGTAGGTTTGAAACGCTCTCACACCGGTTGGAACCCTGCGACTTCAAGGCCCCAGACGTAGAGGCTGGCAACGGCCACGACGACTGGGATGCCCACCACATGCAACGTGTCAAGAATCCAGATCACGGGTCTGCGTGACGCGACAAACTTGTTCACCCGCAATATCGAAATCGCAATCATTGCGGCGACCAGCATGTAGACGAATACGAACATGCGATCCGACAGGGTTGCAGTATCGCTATCGAGCGCGGGCAGGGCGAGGTAAAGCGCCACTGCCGAAAGCAATGCTGTCACCTGGATCGTGACAATCGCCTCGAAGTTGGTTCTCGGGATGAAGATGGACAGATAAGCGACGATGAGTATGAACCCGAGCGGCACGACCACGCGCATGATGTAGTCCGTCGTTTGCCGCTTCAACAGCCACGAAAAGCTCGCGGAGTAGAACGGAACGACGCTTGGGGAATGCGTGAACGCATCGACCACCGGCACGAAGTCTTGGTCCGTCCCCACGTACTGAGACACTTGATCCCAGCCATCGGTTATCATTGACCGGTCGCGTAGTGAAAGCGGTGGCGGCTGCACGATAAACGGCGCATCTCCACTTTTGGGTTGCAACTCGATTGTGAAAAGCTGCGTGTCGAGCGGGTAGTTGGTCAGATTCGGGTCGTATAGGAACCGTCCAGAAACCTTGTAGATCTTCATCGTTGATGGATAAGCCGACGATGCGCCACCGGCGTGGATCGTGTCGATCGTGATCTGTTGCTTTGAGGAAAGCGGATCGATGTAGGCATTGGCAAAGCCAATCCGTTCAAGCGAAGCGGCCTCGCTCGCCCGCATCGACAGATAGAATTCAGCAAAGAACGATTGCTCGTTGTCGTCGATGCGATGTGCCTTGATCATATCAATGTCGGCATAAAGCGTTTCAGTGCGGCGCAGGCTGCCGTCTCGCGCCCTGAGGAACTGAATGGGCGCCAGCTGCGTGCGGCCCAGGCCCTGCGGCAGGATGACGACGAATGGCATTCGCGTTGCAGTGCGCGAGCCGGGATCGAAAGACCAATTCTCGAAAGTCCCCCTGAAGGCGCCGCGGCCTGCAGCATAGCTCGATTGCAACTGCTTCAGGATCTCGCCACGCATCTCCTTGAGATCAGCCCCGCGCGGCGCCTGGCCTGCTGCCGCAGCAATGAGCGCGACCATGTCGGCATATTGAGCCCCGGTCGTGATCGCGCGCAGATTGTCACCGTCGATCGGGTCGGCATCGACATCGCGCTGTTTATCCTCGGGCGCTTTGCATTCACCGCTGGCCCAGCCAGGAGCGGTTGAATTTTTCTTGCCTGCAAAGATCCAGGCAGCCGGGTCTCCGGTGGTTATCAACTTGTGGATGCGGTTGTTGTAGACCTCAGGCAGGTCCTCCCAGGCGAGTTCGTAAAACGCGTTGGGATAGCTGCTTGTCAGCGCCGGATCGATTGAACTGATGCGCCCCGTCACGAACAGCGCAGGCGTGATCCCGGCAGCGGTAAGCGACTTGATAACGGCTGGTGTCGCATCACGGCCCACCGAAAGATAGATAACGTCAGGGTCTGCCGTTTGCAGCGTTTGGACCATCGCCGCTAGTGCATTTTCTGCGATGCTACCTTCTGTTTCGGGCAGACGAATATCGGCAACCAGCCCGCCGCTTGAGGCCGGCGCGTCACCACTGCCTGTATCACCATCGGAACTCATGCCAACGCCACCACTCGTCATACGATTGGTCGCGGCCTCATCATTGTGCATTTTCTTCAACGCATCGCCGAGGGCATCCGAATAAACGGCGCCGGCACGACCGACGAAGGCCGGACGTTGGTATCCAATGGCTTTGGTGAATGCGGCCATCACCGGGCCGCGTACCTCGTCCTGCGAAGGGCGGGTCGTATAGACATTGGCGTGGCTGGCAAAGATCCCGCTGACCGAAATGTCGGAAATGAAAGGCACGTTGCTGGCGCCAATTTCCGCGCCAATAGCCTCGAATACATCTTTGCCGCGGGTCGAGCTGGACAAGCCAATCATGCCGAGCAGTGTCGGATCTGACAGCGCTGCACGCATGTTAGAGATAGATGAAGCGGAGTTGCTAAGATCGTCGAGAACTTTGAGATCCAGAACACGACCATGAATTCCGCCTGAGGCATTGATCCGGTCTTGCTCAGCTTTGACAAGACGCTTTATGGCGGCAACACGCCCGCGAGCGAAGCACGTATCCGTTCGCGTCGAAACGAACAGTGCAATCGAGAGCGGTGGTCCCGACGCAGCCTCGGCTTTTTCGACGGCCATCGCAGCGCGCGGCATGCAAAGCGCTAAAACCAGCGTAGCCAGTAGCAATAGCTTGGGTCCGGTTACATCCGGGCCGGACTTACAAACCTGGCGGATGCCGATCGTCATGCAATCCCCCCAACAGTCACAAAAACTCAGTGCCCCAGGCAAGCAGCCGATGGGTCGTTCATCTATAGTTGAGGCTGGTCGGCGCAGCTATCGCGGCAAATACAACCTCCATATTCTCCTGGGGAAGTGAGGCCGATTTGCACGGTGGTCCAGGTCGGGCTGGAAACACACAAAACACCGCCTTCTTTGTGGAAGACGGTGCCAGCATTGGATTTAGGACGAGGTGACGATCGCAGATGTCGTTCAGGCGGCCGTGGCAGGTGCTGTTGCCTTTTTCGCCTTCGAGACATCACGCTTGATTTTCAAGCATTTATCGGAAAGCTCTTCGTCACGTGCCTTCGCAAGGAACGCATCAAGGCCACCGCGATGCTCAACCGTTTTCAGCGCATGGGCGGAAATCCGCAGACGGAAGCTGCGGCCGAGGACATCCGACATCAACGTGACGTTGCACAAGTTCGGGCGAAACTTGCGCCGGGACTTGTTTTCAGCGTGGCTGCGATTATTGCCGGAAAGCGGCAGCTTGCCGGTCAGCTCGCATTTGCGGGTCATGGTCAAAACTCCTTCAGCGCTGCCGCTACGGCCTTGGCCGTGGGCGCGGAAATCCGGTCCGTCTTTAGAAAAGAAGGATCGCCCGCCAGCAAAGCCAGCAGGCAGGTCGCGGTTTCTATAAGTGTTTTGAGGGTAGCGCGTCAAGAACGACCCGCAATCACCCCTGAAAACCGCTCCGTGGAGCCAAAGGCGGGGATGGGCTTTGGCGCCAGGGTCCGGACCCTAGGTGGTGGCGCTTGCCGCCCTCGACGGCCGCCACCGTTGCGGGACGCCTGCGAACACTTTCTTAACCATGCCCGAGCTAGCCTGAACAGACGAAGAGTTGGACGTAAACCCCGCGAAAATCCCATGTCACAGGGCCGCGTACGTAAGGGGAAGTAGGAGTAATGTTAATTGCGTTGTCGCCGCGCTCATCGCGGCTCCGGTTCGCTGCTATCAGCGCGCTTGCCACCTTTGGCCTCATCGGTCCTGTTTCGACAATTGAAGCTGGCAAACAAAGCTGGCCGAGCCATGTCGCCGCTACCTATGACATCTCATTCAACGGTTTTGGCTTGGGCCAGTTGGTCTTCAAGGCGAATGTCGGCTCCGGGCGCTACGAGCTTTCAGGCGATGCGGAAATTTCCGCTTTGTTCGGGTTCGTCAATTGGCGCGGTGTGACGCAAACGTCGGGAAAATTGGGCGGCACCCGCACCAATCCCAGTTCTTATAGCTTCGACTTCCGATCCAGTGAAAAAGCCGGATCTGTGCGCATGGGGTTCGGTAACGGGCAGATTGTATCAGTCTCAGCAAACCCGGAGCCACCCAGATCGCCCGAATTTGTGCCGGTCGAGCGCTCGCATTTGAAGGGTGTTCTCGATCCCCTCACGGCGGTCATGGCGATGACCCGGCCGGAATCTTCGGCGCCCTGCCAACAACGGCTCAAGATTTTCGACGGAATTCAGCGTTTCGATCTCGTCATGGCTCCTGCCGGCACTGAACAGCTGAAAGCGAAGAATGGCACGATCAACGTTCTCCAGGTCTGCGAAATGCGTTATTTCCCGATTTCCGGGTACGATCGGAACGGGGAAACCCCGGATTTGGCGCGCAACCTGAGAATCCGCATTTCGCTTCGCCAAGTACCTGAAGCCGGGCTTTTCATACCCCAGGAGATAAAAATCCCCACAGCGCTGGGTTCGGTTGTGCTTGAACTCGAAAAAGCCGAAATCCAAGCCGCAAACAGGGATCAGGTCGCTTTCGCGGATTGATCTGCATCACTTACAGTGCTTGGCAAATAGCCACAGCGGCCGGGATCTTTTCCGGCCGCACACGTTTTATGAGGGTATTTGCCCAACGAAAGCCTTGATCTCGTTCGAGCCCAGTGTAATGCCAGGGGCAAAATTGATCAGGAGCCTAAGTATGGGCAGTAACTTCGAGACGCGCATTCGCCATGTAACGGCAGTGCTCGGCCCGACCAACACCGGCAAGACCCACCTCGCGATTGAGCGGATGCTCGGCCATCAAAGCGGTATGATCGGCCTGCCGCTTCGCCTGCTCGCGCGTGAAGTCTATGACAAGATTTCCGCGCGCGTCGGCGCTGACAAGGTGGCTCTGATAACGGGCGAAGAAAAAATCCGGCCGGAACGAGCCCGATATTGGGTGGCAACCGTCGAGGCCATGCCGCGCGACGTGGCCGTCGATTTCCTGGCGGTCGACGAAATCCAGCTTTGCGGCGACCCTGAGCGTGGTCATGTTTTCACCGACCGGCTGCTTAATGCGCGCGGCAAGGAAGAAACGTTGTTGCTTGGTGCACAGACGATGCGCGAGGCAATTTCAGATCTCATCCCTGGCGCCAACTTCATCTCCCGCCCGCGGCTGTCAAAGCTCACCTACCAGGGAGAAAAGAAGATCACACGCTTGCCTGCGCGCTCTGCCGTGGTCGCGTTCTCGGCAAACGAAGTTTATGCAATCGCCGAACTCATCCGCCGTCAGCGTGGCGGAGCGGCGGTCGTGCTCGGCGCATTGTCGCCGCGAACCCGCAATGCGCAGGTAGAACTTTATCAGTCCGGCGATGTCGATTTTCTTGTTGCGACTGACGCCATCGGCATGGGCCTTAATCTTGATGTCGATCATGTCGCCTTCGCTGCGGTCAGAAAGTTCGACGGGCAGAACCACCGCAACCTCACGCCCTCCGAGCTGGGGCAGATTGCAGGGCGCGCCGGCCGTCACATGAACGATGGCACTTTCGGCGTTACCTACAGTGTGCCACCGCTTGAGGCCGACCTCGTGGAGCGCCTGGAAAACCACACCTTCGACAGCGTCAAGATGCTGCAATGGCGCAATGGCGAGCTTGATTTCGCAAGTGTCGAGGCCCTGCGCAACAGCCTTCGCACCCTGCCCAACGAACAACGGCTTGTGCGCGCCAGAGATGCAGACGACGTCGAGGTTCTGGAACTGGCCAGCAGGGACCCAGAGATCGCTGGTTTTGCAACTGGCCCCGCCAACGTCGAGCGGTTGTGGGATGTTTGCCAGGTGCCGGACTATCGCAAGATTTCCATCAATGCGCACGCTGAGTTGGTGGCCAATCTCTATAAGTTTCTCATGGGTCCGGAGGGCCGCATTCCCGAGGATTGGTTCGCCAAACAGGTGGCTCTGTCGGACCGTACGGACGGCGACATCGACACTCTTGCCAACCGCATCGCCCATATCCGCACATGGACGTTCGTTTCAAACCGTTCAGATTGGTTGAAGGACCCCGCACACTGGCAGGCACGCACGCGCCAGATCGAGGACCAGTTGTCTGACGCGCTGCACGAATGCTTGACGCAGCGCTTTGTCGACAGGCGCACGTCAGCGCTCATGAAAGGCATGCGTGACAAGGACGAACTGAATGCTGAGATCCGTGAGGATGGAGCCATAGAAGTTGAAAACCACTTCGTTGGCCGCCTCAAGGGCTTCCAATTCTGGCCGGACACGAATGCCGAGGATGTTCATGGCAAGGCAACCCGGCACGCCGCGGCCCAGGTGCTTTCACGCGAGTTGGGTATGCGGGCCCGGCGTGTAGCAGCGGCCAAGGCGGATGCATTCAAACTGTCCAGAGATGGTCAGCTTCTATGGCGCGATGAGCAAATTGGCCAGTTGGTGGCCTCGGACGATCCGCTCAAGCCGTCGGTTGTTTTGCAAACGGATGAATCCCTCTCCGCCCCTGACCGCGAGAAGGTACAAGTACGGCTTGATGCCTGGATCACCGAGACAATCTCAGAAAAGCTGAAACCGCTGGTCGATCTTGCCGGAGCCGAAGACTTGACCGGTCTGGCTCGCGGCATCGCATTCCAGATTGTCGAGAACTTCGGCGTTTTGAAGCGCGAAACGGTTGCCGAAGAAATCCGCTCCTTGGATCAACCGGCCAGGGCGACCTTGCGCCGCTACGGTGTGCGCTTTGGTGCCTTCAACATCTTCGTGCCGATCCTGTTGAAGCCCGCCGCAGCGGACCTGATCTTGACGCTTTGGTTCCTGAAGCACGCCGGTGAGCATGGCCTCTCGACAGACAAAATGCCCGAGCCGCCGCGCGCAGGTTTGACTTCGACAGTGGCCGATAAGGCCACGCCTGAAGCATTTTACCGCGCCGCGGGCTTTCATCTATGTGGGCCGCGTGTGGTCCGGATCGACATTCTGGAGCGGCTCGCTGATCTTATTCGCCCGTTGCTGGCATGGCGTGTGGATAGTCCAGGCGACAAGGTGCCAGCGGGAGCAACCGGGGACGGTGGCTTCACCATCGTTCCAGAGATGATGTCGATACTGGGGTGTTCGCCTGACGAATTGGGCGAGGTGCTCAAGTCCCTTGGCTTCTGGGTCGAGCGCAAGACGGTTACGCCCGCGCC
>JBKEAX010000192.1:0-4865 GCA_047972825.1 Hyphomicrobiaceae bacterium
AATTCTCATTTTGCAGTGAGCCGGCGGAGAAGCTGCGTTAAGACGGCCAGCTCCACCGGTTTGGCAAGCGCTTCAACGTCGCGCAACCCCGAGATCGCCGCGACTGATTTGCAAAGCCTGATGGTCTCTTCCCGGTGCCCGCTTACAAGGATCAACTGAACTTCGATGTTCTCAGCACGCGAAAATTCGCCCAACCATTGCGAGAGTTGCAGGCCACTGACACCGGGCATATCGATGTCCATGATAACGATGGAGGCTCCCGTCTTCTCCATGCGCTCCTTGAACAAGGTTGGATCGGTCAGCAAAGCCGCTTTCAGTCCGCAGCTCTCTGCAACCTCTCCGACAAACATCGTAAAGGCCTCATTGTCGTCAATGACCAGAACATCGACTTGCTTTTGAGCAACCACCACCATGTATCCTTCCATGCGCCAGCGGCCGTGCATTTCAAACCCAATCCAGCGCAGCTATATGCGGTTACATCATGCTGACTTTGGGTAACATGGCAGCTTAAAAGAAGACGGAGGCGGGCACATACCCGATCACCATTTCTCCAATACTCCCTTTCGCAAACTTGCGCAACCCCGGCCAAATCTGAGAAACTCTCAGGACATCCGCAAGCCGCTATAATTGCCAACGTCCCTGCAGATCAACTCATCGAGCTTCCAGCTCACCCGGTGACCGGTCATGGCTGACGCCACAGATGCCTTCACGCGTTTCAAGACGCATTTCACTGACACCCTACGGGAGTTATGTACAGCCGCAGGGTCTGTCAACAAGGTCTGTCGTGATCTAGGAATAAATAGACAACAATTCTCCAAATACCTCGCAGGATCAAATTTGCCATCAGCCTATATGATTCAGCGTTTAATCATCTATTTCAATGTCGACCCTGGTGTTTTTTTTCTGACCGAGACCGCCAGAAAACGACGAAAACTTTATATAAGCGAGTCCGATACCACCGCCCCAAACCTGACCGCAGGCTATTATCTCGAACATACGGTTATTAAAAACAAGATCGACGCTGATGTCCAAGTTGGGTTGTGGCGGTTCGAACAACATGAACATTTCATGGAATGCAACGCAGAACTTCCACACTTTCCAGGAAACCATAAAGTCGGCTTTGATAGCTTCCAAGGAAAGGTCAAGATATTCGGCAAACAGTTTTCATTGTCCGCTGAGTGCCAGGAAACCGGAGATGCAGTTCTTTTAGGAATGTCGCGACTGACTTTCGCACCCCAAGACCTGCTTGGCCTGCGCGTCACGACGCGCAATGGCACTGAACGCCTCTCATGCACCCCCAGCCTTTTGCGTTATATCGGCAGCGAAATTGAGGTGGCGAACGTACTCGGCGGTGAGTGTGGAATATTTGCAGAAGGCGCGCTCAGCGAACGCTCCGCAGCTGCTCTGAGAACTCTCAAAGATCATGCCGATTGGACAAGCAGCAACTAGAAACAAAATTCTGAATTATTTACAGCAGTTTTCCCCAGCCCAACTGATATTTGAATCAAACATTATACATAATTTCCGGCCACTTCGCAGAAGTGCGCACACCATTTGCAGATCACAGAAATTGCTTAATGTTTGCCTCGCGGACTACTCTTCGCATCGGAAATGCAAGGTTTACCTACGACGACTTTGCCAGCCCAACCATGGATAACGCGCTTAACAAAATTCAACGCAATCCTTTTCATGCAACGCCCGCTTTCGCGTTGTTACAGCATGCCTCACAGATCCATCTCTGCACAGGTATGAGAATGAAAAGGATAAGCATTGTTGGGCGATAGTGGAGGCCACATTATGCATGACGTTGCACAACGAAATGATTTTGCAAAATTTAGCAGGAACAAGATCATCAACACCTCTTTTCAAGATGAATTTCTACTCTCCCAAGAAGAAAGCAAAGTGTCCAGCGGAGCTGAAAAACTAGGCGTCCTCGCCAAAAAGTTGGAAGCATTGAAGCTCAAGAGACTGGTGCTGAAATCAACGCTCGATGAACTGAGCGTCCACAGCCCTGTCAGCACGGCACACGACGAAGTTTTTCAACGTCGCTTCGACGAGATCACCGATTCTACACTCCAACTTGCCGAGGAAGCTGCCGCAAAGCCAGCCCGAACACTGGAACAGCTACGCGCCAAAGCTTCACTGGCCATTGAATTCATCGACCTCTCAGATCCCAGCATTGCCAACCAGCTTATTTGGTCTTTTGTATCGGAATTTATTGTTTTCAGCGCAGCCTTGGCAAAAAATACATCAGATCCGCTGGAGAAGGCATGAACCAGCCAAATCAAGCGGTCCCTGCCGCGCCTTGGCCGCTAACAGCCCCGCTTAGGTTTGCGTAGCAACAGGACGCCCCGCCGCCGTTTCCTGGGCGCAACCAGCGTCAGCCTCAACGCGACAGCAGCCTGACGCAGACCATACGCAACCCCCATAATTCTCTTCGGCCGTTGCTCATCATGTCATTACTATACCAGCGACACGCGCAGGCCGCTGCCTGTTATGCGTTATAAATTTTTCGCACTCGACTCTCCTCGGCCATTGACCATTGTTGAGAGGCGCCGACGAACTGAGCACATGAATTTGATGGAGAACAAGCTTTATAGCCAACATAAAGAGGCAATAAGTCCTCCAAACACGCTGGGGAAGCGCCTCTTCCTACGCACAGTTATCGCTGTACTTCTCATCCTGGCTGGCATGCTGGCCTTGGAGTTTTCCATTTCTGCTTCCCGTAGCGCGACGGCGGCCCGAACAGATCTAATCCGGCGCATAGACAGCATCGAACCAAATATCATTCAAGCGCTATGGCGCATCGATTCAGAAACGATCCGCACAGCCCTGCAATCGATTGCTGCCAGTCCCGGCGTCGCTTTCGTTTCGCTGCGTGCACAATTTCGTATCAACGACATCAACGAACGGTATGTACGACCAGGCTCGAATGAAAAGACCTGCACCGACCGGATAATCCGCGATTATTCGGATAAATTTTACCAGGGAGTACAGATTGCTTCAGGTGTCCTGAATGTTTGCTTCGATCCGGGCCTAGTCAAAAACCCTGAACCATTCAGCGCCGCTTTACCCCGGCTCGTTACGACAGTTGGCGTCGCCATAGCTGTCGCGGCTGCGCTCTTCTGGCTCATCCAGCGCAGCGTCCTGGCACCAATCAACCAGATCAAGAAACGAATTCGCGAAAACAAATTGTCCTCAGACAAGCCTTTGCACAGAGACTCCTGGGATCAGGGGGATGAACTCGACCAACTCTATTCTGAACTGTCACAGGCCATGCTTATGGCCCAGCGCAATCATATCGATGACAAGCTGCGCTCGCTGGGTTTGCTGGCGAGCGGTGTTGCACACGACATGAACAATGTACTAGGCGTTGCGCTCGGGCACGCTGAACTGCTTCGCAACAAACCGGAGAGCCCCAACAAGGTTCTGGAAAGAGCTGACACCATCGTCCGCGCCGTAAAAAACGCATCCACTGTTGTTGGGCGCCTGATGTACTTGTCGTCAGCCAACAAGGCCACAAGGACCATGGTTTCCTTGCCCTCGTTCTTCGACGCCATGAAGTCCTTTGCCAAGCTGCTCTTGCGCAATGAAGTGCTTATCGAGCTCAACAACAAGAGCCAAAGCAGCCTTTATCTCGACGTTGGCGGACTTCAAGCTGCAGCAATTAATATAATTCTTAACGCGAATGATGAACTTGAAGGGCGGACCGACGGCTCAATCAAGATAACAGCCTACGATACCATTACGAGGAATGTACCAGAAGTCTGCATCGAATTTGCAGACAATGGCCGGGGCATGTCCACAGACGTTCTCAATGATGCAACCAAGCCCTTCTTTACCACCAAGAGCAAGGGCAGCGGGCTTGGGCTAACAATGGTTGCCGACTACGTCGCAAAAATGGAAGGCCGCCTGAACATCATCAGCACGCAAGAGCATGGGACCACGGTCTGCTTGTGCTTTCCAACCGTAGCTGCCACCCAAGCCCACCCATCACCTGCTGCGCACAACTCAAACCCACCCGAAGCTTCACAACGAAGCATGCGCATTTTGATAGTTGACGACAACTTTGACTACGCAGCACTGCTCAAGGGTCAGGTCGAGCAACTTGGACATGATGCCCAGTGCATCACGGACCCATCCACGATTCTCGCCGCGACAGAAAAATTTAGAACCTACGACATCATCATTTCGGACGTGCTTCTAGGCTCGATCACCGGCCAGGATCTTTACCTGCATATGCAGCGCCAATTGGGTGACAAGTGTCCACCGGCAATATTCATTTCGGGCGCGAGTACAGAAGGCGCACCTAAAGCTGAATTCAATGCGGATCAAACACGCTTTCTTGCCAAACCCTTCGAATTATTTGAGCTCCGCGATGCAATAGAAGAACTGACTTCTGGAAAATAATGTCCTTAGCTGCCCCCGGGAACATGCATGAAACTTGCGCACGTTGTGCACTTTTGCTGTCTTGCCACCAGGTCATTCATTCAGCTATCATAAAAAACATAAAGCCTCATGATTGAACAAGAAATTTACCCGAACAAGGCGAAATGGGTAAATTGCAAAAGAGAATAATTAAAAAATATGATGTTTGTTTCAGGGAAGTAATTACGCCAAACACAGGTTTGCCAAACGCAATTATAACAAACAAAAGCGCAGTCTCCTCATACACAAAACAAAACGCGCCTTGCGAGCTGATTCATGGCTGAAACGGATATTGAAAGAGAAAACAAGCGGCTTTCCGATCTGAAGAAATATGAAATTCTGGACACGCCACCAGACGGCGCCTTCGACGACCTGACGAAAATCGCATCAAAGTTATTCAAAGTACCGATTTCAATCGTAAGCCTGGTTGACGCAGA
>JBKEAX010000225.1:0-1552 GCA_047972825.1 Hyphomicrobiaceae bacterium
CATCTGGTGCTTTTCATGTGGCGAAACCGGCCGACCTATTGCCCGAGTTGCAGGGGCGCCTGCCGATCCGCGTTGAACTGACGGCGCTGACGCGGGACGATTTCCGAAGAATCCTGACTGAGCCTGAGGCCAACCTCATCAGACAATCGGTGGCGCTGATGGCGACAGAGGGCGTCACACTCGAATTCACGGATGATGCAATTGATGCGCTGGCGGACATGGCCGTTTCGGTCAATTCGACGGTGGAGAATATCGGGGCGCGCCGGCTGCAAACGGTGATTGAGCGTGTGCTCGAAGAGATCTCCTTTGTGGCGTCTGACAAGGACGGGCAAACAGTGACCATCGACAGGGCCTATGTCGAAGAGCGGATTGGCGATCTGGCACGAAATGCCGACCTGTCCAAGTTCATTCTTTGAGACTGGCATTGAGCGGGGCTGATGACCGATCGAGGGAGCGAACTTCATCGTGTTTCCAGCAATTGGCGGGTATTGCTTCCGACTTGTGGTAATTTCGGCGGATCCGTAGCTATGCGCGCCGCTCGATATGCCTGCCGATTCCCGTGAAACGTTTCTGGACTCACTTGAGATTCTCCGTGATCTCGATGCAGAAACCCGCGCCGCGCTGGCCCTGGAACTGGAACCACTTGCCGTAGCGCGCAGCGACGTGCTGATGCGGCAGGGCGAGGCGGCCGATGCGATGTACATCGTCGTCTCAGGCCGGTTCGCCGTGTTTCTGGACGGACGAGCAACGCCGGTTTCGGAAATCGGTCCTGGCCAGCCCATGGGCGAGATTGCGTTCCTTGCGGGGGGCGAACGCACCGCCACAGTTACGGCGTTGCGCGACAGCCTGGTGTTACGGCTCGACAAGGCGCGCTTCGATCAGGTCACGGCCTCCAACCCCGCGCTATGGCGGCTCCTTACGGTGGCTCTTGCGCGGAGGGTGGCAGGCCTCAACGTGGCGCGCGCGTTGCCGCCAGACCCGCGCCCGCGGACACTTGCGCTGATCCGGGCGGGCACCTCGCACATGCCAGACGACTTCGTGTTTGCCTTGGCCAAGGCACTTGGAACGGCGTCACAGAAACGCAAGGCGCGCGGGCGGCGCGTACAGGTTGTTGATCGGGCGCGAGCTGAGGCGCTGCTACCGGCAGGGGCGAATTATGACTCAGCAGAGGCGACAACCGCGTTCAACGATCTCGAACGGCAGTCCGACTTCGTTGTGTACATTGCCGATGCCGATCTCACCACGTGGTCCAACAAGGCTATCCGCCAAGCTGACATCGTGCTGGCGGTTGGTTGTTTTGATAGCGACCCTGCACTCAATGTATTGGAGCGACGAGCCGCGGAGCTCTTGCCGCACACTTCCATGCGGCTGGTACTGCTGCACGCAACGCGCAAGCCAATCACCGGTACGCGGCGTTGGCTTGCAAGGCGCAACGTCGCCATGCATCACCATGTTGCACGCGACGACAGCGAAGACGTGGCGCGGTTGGCACGCTTTCTCAAAGGCACGGCCGTTGGCCTGATCGCCTGCGGCGGGGGTGCGCTATGCACGG
>JBKEAX010000313.1:0-3480 GCA_047972825.1 Hyphomicrobiaceae bacterium
CTCTAACAACCAAACAGGAACGGGACGATGCGTTCGTTTTTCGACGGCCTTAATAGGCAGCTCGACATGATAACGGTTGCTGGAATACCCAAGCACGTTCGGCTGCGAGGAGCGATCACCACGCTTATTGAGGACGGTGAACTCAAGGCCGGCGATCAGATCGCCCCCGAGCAACAGATCGCACGGGAAACTGGTCTTAGCCTTGGTACAGTGCGCAAGGCGCTTAGCGACCTGGCTACCGAAGGCGTTCTTGTGCGGGAGCATGGGCGCGGCACGTTCGTAAGTTTCTCTCGGCCTGCCGTGAACGAACTGCATGAATTGCTGTTTGTCGAAAATCCATTGGACCCGCCGCTTCCAATTACGTTCAAACTGGCTGAGCGTCGGTTGGTGGAACCTGATGGGATGGTAAAAGAAGTCCTTGGTGAAGGTCCTGCTTGCCTCGTCGTCAGGCAAATGATCGTCAAGGACAGCATCGTTTGCGCCAGCCGGATCTACCTTTCCGAACGACACTTTCCCGGTTTTTCAGACATCCCGCTGTTCGAACTGGATCTAAACTTCAAGAAGTTCCTATCGAAGCGCTACGGGGTTATCACTCGTTCCATTGAGCAGTTTTCGCGTACAGAAAACCTGGATCCGGATATGTGTAAAATTCTGGGTTGTGAAAAGAACAGCGAAGGTGTCGTCGTCAACTCTATCGGGCGCGATACCAAAGGCGAGATCATCACATACCAGGTGATCTCAATCCCACCAGGCAAATACTATTTCGCCGCCCCACCCCGCACGGTTGGTTGACCCAAACCCCAAAGTTGCGCCCAGGTTTTAGGGTCCGGACCCTAATGCATGTCGTGAATTATGAGGCCCGGTCCTCACGCTTCAGGCTTTTGATTTCATGTATGCCACTATCGTAAAACCACTGCGCGCTTTTGCTCGACATGCATTGGTTTATGTCGTCATTGCAGACAGCAGGTCACGAGAGATGCGGTCGGCGAGCCTGCGCATGACAGCATAGCCAGCTGCAGTGTCCGTCTCGAAGTAGCCCGTCAGGTCGCTACCAGAAATAGCCAGGACAGTTGTGTCCTCAAGGCACGAAGCTGTAGCCACACGGCGCGGGGACTCGCCCGTCAGTGCGGCCCAGCCGAATGTTTCACCCGCCTCCATGACAGACTGCGCCATTGACGCACGATTTCCCACACCCAGCGAGAATCTCACCCGGCCCGATACGACGACCAGTACGGCGTCGGCTGCATCACCAAGTTTGTAGACATCGTCGCCTTCTTCGTAATTCTTGGTTTTGGCAAGTTTGGCGATGGCCGCGATAGCATCATTGCTGAGACCGGAAAATAAACCCGCCGTTTTCAACACTTTTTGCGCTTCGGCTGCATCAATCATTGCTTGCTCCTGCACTGGCGCGGGTTGCCTGCCCCGTCAGCTATATCATTTGTAAAACCTAATGAGACGCGCTGATGCGCGATGTGAGCTGCGCGCCTCAACCAAACTTGTCGTATCGGATGCAATCGGCCGGCAGCCTTGCGTCCATGATAAGCATCCTCAAGGCACCATCGACCATTGGTGGCGGACCAGCAACGAACCCCACAATGTCATCATATCGGCCCGCCATTTCCCGTGCGCAGACCTCATGCACAAATCCGCCTGCAAGGCGAACTTCGGGGTATTGTGGGTGTACATCCTGAGGCGGATCTTCGTTCGATAGTGCGACTGTAACTTCCAGGTTGCCACCTGCACGCTGCGCTATCTGGGATAATTCAGCCGCATAAAAGCAATCTCCCATGGATCGAACACCGAAGAAGATGTGCCCCTTGTGATTATCAAAGTAACCAATGCGAGCCGCATGCGAGGCAATGGCAACCATACCGGCAATGCCCGAGCCACCTGCGATGCAAAGAAAATTCTTGCCTTCCTCCGGCCTGAACGTGGCGCGGCCGAGAGGACCAAAGAGTTTCACCCGCTTACCTGTCACATCCGTTTCAAACAACCAGTCAGAAAAACGTCCCTCGGGTTTGCGCTTGACGACGAAGGTGAGACGGTCACACGCATCGGCATGGTTGACCATCGAGTAGGCTCGTGCGCCGGTGACATCATCGCACGTCAAAGCGGCGAATTGGCCAGCTTGAAACGTCATCGGCCGGTCGAGAACGATCTCAAAATCGATGACGTCGTGCGTGAGCCGTCTGACGTTCTCAAACCGACCTGAAAAATCCTCCGGGCGCGTGCCAATGGCCATCGGTTCGACCTTGGCGGGCACCCGCAAGGTGCAATCGCCTGCGGCATGGGCCTGGCATAGCAGGACCTCGTTCTTGGAACGCTTGACGTAGGCCAAGCCAGGAGCCTCGCTCCAGGCAAGTGACACATCACCGTCCATAACGCGCGCGCGGCACGTACCGCATGTACCCGTTGCGCACTCAAAAGGCAGCCCTAGTCCCTCTTTGAGACCTGCGTAAAGCAGGTTGTCACCCGGTTCGGCAGTAAATTCCTGGATGCCCGACTTGCTTTGGACGGTCACTTTCATGGTAGGTGCATCTTCCAGATGTCCATCCTGCAATTCACACGCTTCGCGAATGGTTATTTTTTGATCTGGCTTTGAGTTGCCAAACAAAGGCTAGTAAACGGCCAGATATCCGGAAGGCCAACGATCGTTGAAACTCGGGCTAGCGGTTCTGGCTGAGAAATGGCGCCCAGCAATCAACTTTGCGCAAAGAAGGAGTCATCGTCCATGTCGTCCTCGTCGTCGAACTCGTAGACGATTTCCTCTTCGACGAATGCAAAAACTTCGCCGTTCTCTTCCTTGCACTTGTAGGTCTTCAGATCTTTTTCTGTCTCGGTGCCTTGTTGTTCAAGCGTCCGAAGATCCCAGGACCACAGGTGTTTCGTGCAGGTCAACACGAAATTGTCGAGTACGCCTGATTCCTCAAGCGGTTCCTCCATAAGCGGGCAGACCGGCGGCATCGCAGCAAAACCGTTTCCATAGTTTGCGACTAGAATTGGGATGACGCCGCCGCCAATCCAGAATTTCTAAAGCGTGTTCGGCGCAACGTCGCTTACCTTGCATACCTTGGTCCAGCTCATTTCCGTCGTATTCCTTTTTCGCAACCTGACGCTGCGGCGTATTCTCAGCCGCCGACAAAAGTATCCACTGCCTGCGGTGGCCCAGGCCCTGGCTCAGTTCCCCACTCATCTTCCCAAAGCACTCGTAGCAGGATGAAGTCAGGACAGCAGCTCGGGCAGGCGCATGCTGGCACGCTAACCGCGATCTAGAGCGGCCAGTGGGACCCCTTGTCAAGACGACGGTTATCAAGCCGAACCTCTCGTTTGACGAATTTGACCTTGCCGTCCTCAATCTTGAATTTGTCGTAGTATTTGCCGACAAGGAACAAACGGCTTTCGCCTGCATCAAGGTGGGAGTTCACACCGTCCAGCATATTTTGATAGATCACGAACGAGCTGACAGCCTCAGCACTGCCC
>JBKEAX010000323.1:0-4966 GCA_047972825.1 Hyphomicrobiaceae bacterium
AGCTGCAATGACAGGGTTGTGCCGCCAGCCTGCTCGCCACCGCCGCAAACTAAAGCGTGCCGCGAATTGTGAGTTTCTTTCGTCACGCTTTGAGGCTTTGATTTCATGCATGTCGTTATCGAAAAACCGCTGCGCACTTTTGCGCGACATGCACTTGTTGATTTCATGCATGCCGTTATCGAAAAACCGCTGCACACTTTTGCGCGACATGCACTAGATCGCGTTCACTTTTCACGGAACCGCGAACGCGCTCTATGTCCTTTTTATTTCTCGCGGTGTTCTTCACGCCGAACCGCGTACACTTCGGCTGAACATGCTCTAGGGGAGATGCCATGCGTTTGAACCGCGCCACTGATACCGCCCTGCGCATTCTCATGTTGCTTGCGAAAGTGCCCGAGCCAATGCCCGTGCTGGCGGTTGCAAACCGGCTTGCGGTGCCCCACTCCAATGCCATGAAAATCATTGCCCGATTGAGTGCGGCCGGCTTCGTTGAGACCCAGCGCGGGCGCGGCGGCGGCGTGGCTTTGGGAGTGCCGGCGGAATCCGTTGCAGTCGGCCGTGTTGTTGCTCTGTTTGAAACGGACCTGGCCGTGGTTGAATGCCTCGGCGTTGCCGATTCCGATTGTCCGTTCCTGCCGCGCTGTGCGCTCAAGCGTGCCATGTCGGAGGCAGCTGCAGCATTCATCAAATCGCTCGATGAATATTCACTTGCCGACATTGCTGGTCGTAGCCCATTGCCGCGTGCGCTGGCCTCATAGAGTTCAGTGTTTAGGATCTTGACCCTACACCACTCAAGCGGCTTTATCGCGCGGCGCCTCACGGTCGAGTGGCGGGTTGCCGCCCTGTGGACTTCTATCGTCGCGTTGCATCATCTCGCGCAGCAACTTGTCTGCCACAGCCACGTCCGGCACGCCCACAAGCACCTCAACGTCACGCATGGTATCTCCCTCGCTATCCTTGTAGCTGGCGACAGTTACCGTCAACGTGCCCGAGCCGTCATGCTTCTGCTTGCGTTCGATAGTTTCAAATTTACCGGGATCGAAACTCTTCACATCAAGCGCTCTGGCGCGGCTCCAGACAACGCGCATGAGCCGCTTGTCAGTGATGACGTAGGCCATGCGCCGCGATCTCCACCAACCCCAGAACGGCGCACCAACAGCACCAATGCCAACGACAACGAACATGCCGATGAACAAAAGCGCAATGATCCAAACCGTTCCCGCCCAGCCGCCAAGCTGCTTATCTGGCCCGATGCCGGATAGAAGGACAGCCCCGAACATTCCGCCCGAAAATGCCAGCCATGGAATTCCCATCAACCACAGTGGGGTGGCGCGCCAGAACGCACGGGCCGCATTGGGCCGGCCGCTCCAACGGACGATTTCCCCGTGTGTTTCGCTGGTGATGGCTTGAACTGCAGCTCGCGGCAGATCCCTTAACATCTTCATGCGTGCAGTGTGACGCGAACGATTGAAATTTCAGTGAACTGGCATGGTTTCCCTTTTTTAAAAGTTGCAGCCTCAAGGCTGCCTGACTGCCTCAAGGCGCTCCATGGTGAAGTGCACTGATGTCAATGAGTGCGGCATGATTTTCCATCAGTTTATAATTTTGAACCGGCCCTTGTAGCTGTAGACCTTGCCCCACCACGGATGCGTCATGTAGGTCATCATGTCGAAATGCTGCTCGTCCACAGCCACTTCCTCGGCATATATTTTTCCCAGGAGCAGACCCAGCGGAATTGGAACGAAATGCCCTAACAAGCGAATGGCGTACCCCTCATGGGCAAGCACAATCTTTTCGCCATTCCAAGAACAACGCATACGCCAGCCAAATCCGTAGGGCATCACTTCGACAACCTCGTTTCCCTTGAGCGGGAACATGCGCGAGTGGAAGCGATAACTCCCCCACGACTTGAATTGAAACGTGCGGTCGAAGTGATAGGACCGGGTATGGGAATCACTCAAAAAATGCACAGTGACGGGCACACCCTTCTCGTTCAACGCTGGGATTTGACGCAAAACGCGCAACAACGGCGCCAGCAGTTTCATGGGACCGTAGCACTCAATGTCAAGCACGCCTTCAACCACAATTTTGTCTGATGAGTAGGGTCGATTGGCGTAGTGTGCACGCAGAACAGATGGAAGCTTGTTCCAGTCTTCACCGAACACGGGCTGAAACGTTGGCTTGGCGCTTAATTGTAGATTGTCGATGGGCTTCTTGTTGCGGCGGCGCAATAGCCAATTGCGTGTGCCGCGCATCCACGGATAGGTCAACCCGGCGATCGTATCCGACCAGAACAGCGCGCGCAGTGATGCCATGATGGGATTGCTTGCCTTGCCGTAACGCGCCATGAAGCTCAAAGCTTCTCTGCCATGATAAATGCGCCCGTCGGCGATAATCGCCATGCCTTCATCCAGATCTAAACCGCGGCGTGTGATTTCCATGACGTGTGGATCCTCAGCGGCCTGGCGTGCATTGAGCAGTTCCAGTGTCCCATAGTCACGCTTGATGCGAGCGGCGAGCGCTGCAGACGTGCACAACGGACAATCCCCATCATAGATGAAGGTGATCTTTCGCGATGTATCCGGCGTTTCAGTTTGGTTTGACATCTATGCTTTTTTGTTTCGCTCAGTGCTGGATTTGCTTGGGGTCAGCCGCTCCCCACGCACTCCTGATGCTCCATGCAGATGGCAAGGCTGTCGGCATCCGATAGCGGCTCGTTCAACAGACCACAACGGTGTGGCGTAGTTGCGTCTTTAGCCGCACTGCGCTGAAAAAACCGGCATGTGTGACAAGCACCGAATGACTTGCCACCATTGCGGTTGATGGTCTGCCTGAGCGCTGCACGGAGCATGTCTACCAACGTTGCCAGCTCAGCCTCGGCGCCAACTGCAATATCATGGGCAAGATCGATCAACGGGTCACTCGCGAACATTGTTTGCCCAGCATCCGTGATGACAAGTTCCAGTGAGCGACGATCCTTTGGATTGGGTTGCCGGGCGATAAAGCCCTTGTTTTCAAGTGCGATGAGGGTCTGGGAGACCGTGCCGCGAGTCGAGTTGAGATAATCTGCCAATGCTGCGGGTGATCGCGAAAAGCGGTTGGCGCGCGCGACATACCGCAGGGCCTCCCATTGCGCGGGATTAAGGCCCGTTCGCGCATCGGTACTGCGGGAGAGGCGCTCAAGGCGATCTATGAGATAGGCCGCCTCAACAGCCTGTTTTAGATTTTTCATAGCGACTCGCTATTATTTGTTGACGCGGAACCTTGCGCGTGCTTCATGTTGTATAATAGCGAGTCGCTATAAATAATTCAAGGAGGCCATGAGATGTCCCGTCTTGCCGCTGCTGCGGTCGCCGCACTGCTTGTTGCGTCTGCTGTCCCCTCCCCGGCTGCATCCCAGGAGAAAAGTAAGTCGACCATACCAGGCTACCGCCTTAATGATCCGGCTCTGCCGGCTTCACCGTTGACGCTTGCCGACCTCGAAGACCTAAAGGGTTCGCTTCTGCTCGGCCCAGACGATATCTCCGCCTTGCGCAAAGCTGAACCCGTCGTTGCCGATCAGATTGAAGCAATCCTGGACGTCTGGTACGGCTTCGTCGGCAACACGCCGCACCTACTCAAGTATTTTTCCGACGCCAAGACCGGTGAACCCGACGCGGCATATCTTGGCGCCGTACGCAAAAGGTTCGGGCAATGGATACTCGATACGTGCCGGGCTAATTTCGACGCGGCATGGCTTGCCTGGCAGGACGAGATCGGCCGGCGGCACCACCACGTTGGTAAAAACAAGACAGACGGTTCCAACGCCGTTTCGCACATTCCCATGCGCCACGTCCTTGCGCTTTCAATTCCGATCGCGGTGACAATGAAGCCGTTCCTGGAAACGAAGGGACATTCGCCAGCCGAGGTCGAGGCCATGCATGCGGCCTGGACGAAAGCCGTTCTGTTGCAGGCGATCTTGTGGTCGCGTCCCTACACCAAGGAGGGTGATTTTTGATGCATCAGGAAACGCGGCTTCCAGAGCTTGCCATAACGCAATGGCTCAATACACCGGAGCCACTGTCACTTGCTGGCCTTGCCGGCCGCCCGGTTCTGATCCATGCCTTCCAGATGCTCTGCCCTGGTTGTGTTGCGCATGCGATACCGCAGACGCAGAAGGCGCATCGCGCCTTTGCCAAGATGGGCCTCCAGGTGATTGGGCTGCACACCGTCTTTGAGCATCACGACGCCATGACACCGGTGGCGCTGAAAGCCTTCGTGCATGAATACGGCCTGACGTTTCCTATCGGCATTGATGAAGCGGGTGTGAAAACACCCTTACCCGTCACCATGCAACGCTATGACATGCGCGGCACGCCAACGACCATCCTGATCGGGCGGGATGGCGGCCTCATAGCCCACCAGTTCGGGCAAATCGACGATATGATTCTGGGTGCGATGATTGGATCAGCGCTTGCCGGAAGCGCCAGTGGCTTGGTTGTTGGTGATACGGCCGGTGAAAACAACATGTGTTCCGGTGACAGTTGCCAGACGGGTTGACCGGGACTGCGGGGCATCAGCGAGCATCGCATGCATTCCATGTCGCGCTTGCCTAGATCGCGTTCACGTTTCACGGAATCGCAAACGTGATCTATGTTCTTTTCTTTTGAGCATGCTCTTCACGCCGAACCGCTATACACTTCGACTGAACATGCTCTGGCATCTATGGCTCACTCTCCACGCAAAACGGCGAGTGCTTCTTTCGGATCGATGCGGCCATCGTAGAGGGCGCGCCCAGATATTGCGCCTTCCAACATTGCATATTCCGGCTGCACCAGCGCCTTGATGTCATCGATGGATGCAAGTCCGCCTGAGGCGATTACGGGTATCTTGACGGCGCGCGCCAGTTCAGCCGTTGCTGGCAAGTTCAAGCCTTTCAGCACGCCATCACGTTCGATGTCAGTATAAATGATCGCGGCGACACCGG
>JBKEAX010000025.1:0-1660 GCA_047972825.1 Hyphomicrobiaceae bacterium
CCGCATCATCGCCGGGTCGTAACCGGCGTCTTGGATCGCGCGTTGCAGGCAGGGCTGGTGGAGGGGGTTGGATTCGAACCAACGTAGGCATAGCCAACGGGTTTACAGCCCGTCCCCTTTAGCCACTCGGGCACCCCTCCAGTTCCGCCTGCAGCGGTCCAGGGTCTCACAGACCCAAACGAAATCGCCCCGCAGAGTGCCGCGGGGCAAGCACCGTCTTATGCGAGCCGCCGCGCGGGCTGTCAATCCCTTATGGCTCATCAGTACCCAGACCAACGTCAGCTTCTCCTGAAATGCATGATCGTGGCCAGCCCCCAAGGTTCGGACCCTAGGGTCCGGACTCATTGCTATTGGGTCCGGACCCTAGCTATTCGTGTGGCCTTGCCGTAAAGCAGGCCGGAATGTGGGCTGCTTTACGGCCCTGCACACCCCAAGGACATTCATGACCACTCCGTCAGATAAACCGCCAACCACTCCCCCACCGCGCAAAACCGGTGCGCCCTATCGTGGACGAAGCGGACAGTACGGCAAAGGTGCGCGTGGAAAGACCGGCGTAAAGTCCGGCTCGCCCCGCCCCGCTTCGGCGCACACCGGTCGAGGCGGCTGGGACGATCCCATCGTGCTTTATGGTATTCACGCCGTTGCAGCAGCGCTTGCCAACCCGGCACGGCGCTTCACCCGCATCCTGGCGACGGAGAACGCAGAAAACCGACTGTCAGGCGCCATCGGAGAGCGCGGGCTGGCCGTGGAGCGCGTCCGGCCCAAGGACCTCGACAGGCTGCTGGGTGCCGATACGGTGCATCAAGGCGTTGCCGCCGAGGTGGAAGGCCTGCCTGAGCCGGATATTGCAGAACTTCTCATCGCTGCCGGTGATGGTGCCCCTTTGGTAATCCTCGATCAGGTCACAGACCCCCACAACGTTGGTGCAGTGCTGAGATCGGCGGCCGTGTTCGGCGCAGCGGGACTTTTGACGACGCGGCGCCACTCGCCGCCTTTCAACGGAACGCTTGCGAAATCGGCTTCGGGTGCTTTGGAGTTGGTTCCAGTCGCGCTTGTTCAGAACCTGGCTCGCGCGATCGATGAACTCAAGGCGGCAGGCGTTACCGTTATAGGGCTTGATGGCGAAGGAGAATTGCTCCTGGAAGACCATCCTTTGACAGGGCCAATCGCCTTCGTGCTGGGCGCCGAGGGCAAGGGCCTCAGGCAGCTGACGCGCGAAAGTTGCTCAACCATTTGCCGGATCGGGACGTCGGAAACACTTGCCAGCCTCAATGTTTCGAATGCGGCGGCTGTTGCGTTACATCTGTCGGCGATGCGCCGGCGCTCTTAAAGCGAGTCGCGAATTATGAAATTCGCCCCTCACGCTTTAAGTCTTTTATATTGAGCATGTTTTTCACGCTGAACCGCACTACAACTTCAGCTAAACATGCTGTGCAATAACGCGCTGGAGCCCTTTCCGCTGGGCCTTCCCCTCAAATGCGAGGCTGACGTGGTTCGGGCGGCTCTTCGCCATCCTCATCTTCGTCTGGCTCTTCCAAGGGCAACGACATGATGGCGATGCCCATCTTGAGCGCGCCGAAAGTGAGCGCACAGGAAGCAAACAGCAAAATCATTGGGACGACAGGCGCAGAGCTTTCGACCAGCAGGCCTTTGATTCCGC
>JBKEAX010000380.1:0-1542 GCA_047972825.1 Hyphomicrobiaceae bacterium
AGATGCGGCAGGTCATCAAAGGTATCGAGAACCGCGAAGCGGACATCATCATTGGTACGCAAATTGTCGCCAAGGGCCATCACTTTCCCGATCTGGCAATGGTGGGGGTGGTTGATGGGGATCTCGGTCTGGCGCAGGGTGCTGATCCGCGTGCAGGCGAGCGGACATTTCAATTGTTGCATCAGGTGACGGGGCGCGCGGGCCGTTCCTATTCAGGCGGGCGGGGGCTGGTGCAGACGTACAACCCCGAGCATCCTGTCATGCAGGCGATTATTTCCGGTGATCGGGAGTCGTTCCTGGAGCAGGAAATACAAGTGCGCCAGCGGGGGCTGTTGCCGCCTTACGGGCGTCTGGCAGCGCTCATCATATCGGCGCGTGACAAGGGGCTTGCGGAAAGTGCCGCGCGCGACATTGCAAGGCGTGCACCCTTTTCAGAAAAGATAACTGTGCTTGGCCCTGCCGAGGCGCCGCTCGCGATCATTCGCGGGCGACATCGCTGGCGGCTGTTGGTCAAGGCATCGCGAGAACTGGATATGCAGAACTACATCCGTGCATGGATGGATGCGGTGCCGCCGATCAAGGGCGACCTGAGGCTGACGGTCGATATAGATCCCTATAGCTTCTTGTGACGTGCGATCATAGATCAACGTAGAAGCTGTAACCGTGACGGGTGAAGCCAAGCTTGTCGTAGAATTTGTGGGCGTCCTTGAAACGTGTGTTGGACGATAGCTGGAGTTTGTAACAGCCGGTGGCTTTGGCTTCCGACATGGCGTGTTGCATCATTGCGGTGCCAACGCCGCGTCCGCGCTGGTTGCTGGCAACAGCGACCTGCTCGACGACGGCAAGCGGTCTTCCGCCATGGGCTATGTTGTCCATCATGAGAAGCGCATAAGTGCCAACGGTGGCGGCCGCCTCGTCAATTGCGACGTAGAGCCGGTAGTCGGGATAGGCCATTATTTTTTCTAGCATCGCCTGAGCCTTTTGCAGGTCGATGCGGGTATCGCCGCCCAGGCCTGCGCTCTCGTAAAGGTCGAGGATGGTGTCGAGGTCGGCCTCTGCCGCGGTGCGAATAGTGAGCTGATGTGATGTTGGCATTTCCTAAGGTCCGAACTCAATAACAATAGATCGCGTTCACTTTTCACGGAATCCCGCCCGCGATCTATTTTCTTTTAGTTTGAGCATGTTCTTCACGCCGAACCGCGTACACTTCGGCTGAACATGCTCTAGGGGCTGGACCCTAACCTGCTTCGCCAAAACGCTTGCGGGGTGAGTTGTTGCGGGGCGAGTTGAGCTCTGTGTGAAACTGGCCGTAATATTGCACACCGCAATAGTCGCCATCTATCCATTTGATGTCACAAAACACCGAGGTGCGTTCGCGCGGGTAGTAGAACGTCAGCGTCAGGCGGTCGCCGATGGAGACGCGGTTTTCTTCACCCAATATTCGATCGGGTGGGATCCTGAGCCGTGCGCCACGCGATGACTTGTCAATAACCGTGCAGTTTATGGGCTGGCCCAGGTCTTCCCGCCACAGTGTCACTGCCA
>JBKEAX010000402.1:0-2133 GCA_047972825.1 Hyphomicrobiaceae bacterium
CTTTTTCAAGCCGGTGCTGTTGCCGCCTTGCTCATCGCCACACCCGTGTTGTATGGCGCCGTAGTGGCAATGCGCCGTTGGTGGCTGGTGCTGGTTGCCGCCATCATTTTTGCAGGCGCGAGCGCACACATCGCATTCAACAATCCGTTTGCCGAAGTCGCAGCTTTGGTGCCTCAGGCAATGCTGCCAAACACCGCGGGGTTTGTGAGTATTGCCATAAGCTACGTAGGGCTGGCGACAATTGTGCGGTTGACGACGCTACGGCTGGAATGGCTTGGCTGGAAAGCAAGGTCGATTACAGACATACATGTACTGGGATACGTAGCCCCGACACTTGGCGCTCTTTACATTGCGCTGCCTCTGCATTGAGCAGCAGGTCCCTGCACATTACGGTCCTGCCTTGACTTTGGTTAGATAATCCCTGCCAGACAGACTTTAGAGTATGTTCAGCCGAAGTGTACGCGGTTCGGCGTGAAGAACACGGCGAGAAATAAAAGAAAATAGAGCGCGTGCGCGATTCCGTGAAAAGTGAACGCGCTCTGGGCTCAATGTGGGCAGACACAAATAACCAGGGCAATTGCGATATCAGAACCTTTCGAAATCTGGCTCGTGTGGTCTGATCGGTTGCTGCAGGTGCCTGCCGGGGTTTCGGCCGCCAAGGTCTTGCTGGAGGCCGGCGTGCCAATCGACATGGGCTGTGAACACGGTGAATGTGGTACGTGTTCCACCGAATACGTCGAAGGTGATATCATTCACAAAGATACATGCCTGACAGCGGGTACACGTGAGCACGAATTCTGTCCTTGCGTGTCACGTGCCAAAGGGCGGCTTGTGTTACCCTTCTGAGTGTCCAGCGCGGGTTGGCGAAAGGCTTTTACTTTTCTGCCGCGCCATTGGCTGGTGTACCCTCCGTATTCACATCCTTGTCGTCCCAATCCGCGCTGATCAGGCGGAATGCAGTGCCGCGCCCCGCGGCATGTTCGGAGAAGTAGGGCAGGCGCACACGTATCGACGCCGGCTCCCGGCGCGACCGAAATATGCGGTCGATGATGCCAAGGCTCTCGTCGTAATGGACGGCGGGTTCGAGCGTCAGCGTGAACGTTCCCTTGTCGGTGACGAGCTTGGGCCAGAAGTTACCCTTGTTGTAGAACAAGATTGTGCCTGAATAGGTGCCACGGCCAGGGACGGATATCGGCGCGAAGGGTGCCTTGGGCCGATCAACACGTTCGAAACTGCGCGTGTTGGCATCAAAACGGCCGGGCTGAACGAAGAAGCTCCCATCGACCGAGTAGGCGGAATAGAATTCTTTCTCCGCCCCTTGTGTTCCAACCTGGATACGCAGATCAAGTGAAAGTACGGCGCCATCGCGCGCACCGCTGTTGGCGATGGTGATCGGCACGGCGAATATTTCAGCCTCGTCCCCCTCGCGCGTGTAATGCACCACAGGCGAGACATAGAACTGGAGATCGGGCTGTTTCAGCGACGTTTCCCATAAACTGAACGCCGAGAACACGAGTGCGAACAACGAGACGATTGCGGCAATCCAGTTGGACAGCGTATGCGATGGATGATTGTCCATGACAGCGCTCTGCGCTGCATTCTGGGCGACATTATCTGGTGTATTGGGATCGAGCTGACTGCTGCTCCATATTGGTCTTCTCATAAGCCCCCCGGCTCAATCATGATGACTGCCCCACCGCTTTGACAATGAGTTTGCAAATCGGGCAGGCATGAGGCAACCCCGCAAGAGCAGCTATTCCTGCAGTAGTGCCCCATTTGACGCAGGGTCTCAGATCACACAGATTGCGCCATCCAGTTGGCCAGCGTGCCAAGAATCCTTTTGTCCTCGTAAAGTCCGGAGTGGCGTAACCCCCGCTTGGCATCTTCCTCCGCTGTAAACGGCACTTCGTGATGCTTATTGGACCTGGAAGCGGGAAGAACCGCACTTGACCGGATGCCGATGTCGATGTGGGCGTGAATCGACGGCCGCTCCCAGCCAAATCCAGCGGGATGGCCACGCAGAACGCTCAACATATAGCGCGTGACGATAAGGAAGACCCAAGCGCTGCCGGCGGCGACCATGATGAAGAAGATGAGGTATAAAGCCCAATCGTCATAGGCCTTGGGGTCGAT
>JBKEAX010000404.1:0-2289 GCA_047972825.1 Hyphomicrobiaceae bacterium
ACGGGCACGACCACGACCATTCCGGACACGAGTGCTGCGGGCATGAGCATGGCAGCCATGGGCATGAGCATCACGGGCATCATAACGACGACGGCGCCCAACAAGCTCACCTGCACAATCAGGACAGCACCCACAAACATGACACTCACAAGCACGGCACGCATGGGAGTGAAACGCACGAACACGATGCGCATCACCATCACAACCATCACCACCATCATGGTGAAGAGTGCGGCTGCGGCCATGCTCATATTCCATCGCCCGACCAACTCACGGGGCCCTGGTCCTGGCCGCATGCGCTCGCAATTGCGTTCTCCGTCGGCATTCGCCCTTGCACAGGCGCGATCATCGTTCTGGTCTTTGCCATTTCCCAGGGGCTGATGTGGGCAGGCGTCTTTGCAACCTTCGCCATGGCGATCGGCACAGCCATTACCGTGTCCTTTCTTGCTGCAATGGCCGTCGGATCGCGCGATCTCGCCACCCGTCTGGCCGGCAAGGAAAGCCGCTGGGGATGGCGTATCGAACGCACAGCAGGAATTGGCGGGGCGCTATTGGTTATCGGCCTGGGGGCGGCGTTCTTCATGGGCTCGCTGCAACCGGCCGCACCATTCTAGGGTCCGGACCCTAGAAACTGCCTGGCTCAAGCAGACTCTGGATCGCGTACACTTCGGCTGAACATGCTCTTTGCTTGAAGCATGTTCTTCACGCCGAACCGCGTACACTTCGGCTGAACATGCTTTAGATTTCAGCTCACCAGCACGCTGAAGTGTCGCCGCAACCCCATTAACCTTACCAAACGGTTATCGGCTGTCCGGCAAGCTGAAAACACGTAAACGGCCCGCGAATTGGATGTGTCCCATGGAACTCATCAAATTGGCACGAGGCCCCCATGCCCAAAATCAAGCGAGAAACACCGGCACCACCCTGTTTCCCCAATCAATGCGCGCGTGTTGCGCGGTCCGCGCAACAAATTCTGGTATTCGAATTGACCCTGCTGCTGTTCGCCTTCGGGGCAATTTTTGCATTGATCCCTAAGGCCGCAGCTGCACCAGTAGAGCTTGACGTCACGTCGCTACAAGCCGGTTCGCGCGCCACAGCCAACCTGCAACTCGTTGTTCTGGAGGCGCCTGGCTGCATCTACTGCAACTTGTTCCGCCGCCACGTTGTGCCAGCGTATAACACCTCACCCAAAAGCCGCGACGTGCCGCTCAAGTTCATCGATCTCAATGACAAGGCCTATGATGAGCTGGGACTCGATAGCCCTGTCGACACTGTGCCGACGGCCGTCCTGCTACAGAACAATCGTGAAGTCGGGCGCATCCCTGGATACATGGGGCCTGAGAACTTTTTTCATGCCATCAATCACCTGATGGCTCGGGTGCAGTGAACCGCGTGGCGGATTTTCAAATTTACGCGCCACGCTTCTAGACCGCCCGGCACTCTAAACATCCTCCAGGGTCCGGACCCTAGATCGCGTTCACTTTTCACGGAATCGCGAACGCGATCTATTTTCTTTTATTTTGAGCATGTTCTTCACGCCGAACCGCGTACACTTCGGCTGAACATGCTCTTATCTCTGAAGCATGTTCTTCACGCCGAACCACGTACACTTCGGCTGAACATGTTCTTGAAAAAACTCAATCCAAGCAAAACATAGCAATAAAACGTGATCGATGACCGATCGAACGTGATCAGCCTGTGTGCAATTGTTGCAATTAGCCCACGGCATTCTCCGAATTGCGGCTCTTCGCGGGCCAACTGTCGGCAAACCAGTGCATGAGGGGGAAACTACAGCCAAGTTGAGTGAAGGTTTGTTGAGCAAATCAGCCGATTGTATTGCGATAGGTCCACAAGGGCCCGTTGGTGATGAAACAGCTCCGCCCCAACATCTCGCCCCGCTGAACAAGGAACCAATGATGTCCCCCATTAGACTTTTGCTTCGCCCATTGTCAGTCGCCCTGCTCTGCGGCGTGTTCCTGCTGCCGGGTTCTTCCAAGCCGGCTGCGGCACAGGATTTCTTCTCATTTCTATGGAGTGGCGGATCGCGTGACGTTGTTCCATTCTCACGCAAGTACAACCCGCGCCAAGTCATCGTATCGTTCGGTGATCGCAAACTCTATTGGATCCATAAGCGCGGCGAAGCCATTTCCTACCCCATTGCGGTTCCACGTCAGCAGAGCCGCTGGTCCGGCGTGACAAGAGTTTCTCAAAAGCGTGTGAACCCATCCTGGACACCGACGCCGACCATGCGGCGCGAAAACCCGAAGCTTCCGGCGTATGTTCCCGGCG
>JBKEAX010000416.1:0-5643 GCA_047972825.1 Hyphomicrobiaceae bacterium
TGTGGCTGTTTTCAGGAAGCGATACGATAGACGTGCTTATGGAGCGCGTGTTGAAAGCGGTGGCTGAACAGCGGCTCGATTTGGCGCAACAGCTCTCTGACACCATTGTCGAGCTTGAGCCTGGATTTGCAGAGGGTTGGAACCGGCGTGCTTTGGTGGCCTACCTGCAAGGTGACAAGGAAAATGCGCTCAATGCGCTGCGCCGTGCGCTGGCGCTGGAGCCTAATCACTTCAAGGCGCTGGATGGTGTTGCCCAGATCATGCGCGAGCAGGGCAATAAGCCTGCGGCACTGGAAGCCTATCGCAAGCTGTTGGCCGTGCACCCGTACTGGGAGGGTGCGCAGGATGCCTTCGATCAGCTTGTGCGCGAGGTTGAAGGCGACGGCATTTGATTTGACCTGTGCAAATGCCACAGCTTACGTTCTTGGTGGGCCTGTGAGCCTTCGCGAAGATCTTAATATTTTGAGTGAAATTACAAGCAAGTCATAGCTTTCTCAGGTCTTTCCGACCACACGCAATGCGCCATAATCTCGGCACGGCTAATGAGGATGCTTGCCATATGGCAGGCAATCCTGAGGAGTTCTCTATGGGCCGAGCGTTGCGCGGGACGATGTGGGTTCTACTTGCATTGTTGATTGGAGTGCTGTGCTGGGAAGGCTACAGGGTCGCGCTTGCAGAGATGCGAACGGCGCAGATTTTCGCCGAATGGCGCGCAAAGCCAAAACCACTTGATCGGTCAGATTTGACGGACGAGCAGAAGGGTATTCTGCTCACCGTTGAGGACCCGGCTTTTTATACGCACAACGGTTTGGATTTTTCCTCACCGGGACAAGGTTTGACGACAATCACACAGTCTCTCGTGAAGTTTTTGTATTTTGAGCGGTTCACGCCGGGCTTCGCAAAGATAGAACAATCCCTGATTGCCCGCTTGGTGCTCAATCGGCACATGAGCAAGGATGAGCAGCTAGATTTGTTCATAAACCAAGCCTATTTCGGCAAGCGTGAAGGCAACGAAGTGCGTGGATTTGCAATGGCGGCTCAATCGTATTTTGGCAAGCCGTTTGGGGAGCTGACGCGTGACGAGTACATTGGCCTGGTGGCCATGCTCATCGGCCCCAACGCGGTTAGACCGGACAGGCCGAAGGCATATTCGGAGCGTGTTGGGCGCATCAAGGCACTCCTGGCAGGCAAATGCAAGCCGGACGGTTTGCTCGACGCCTCTCTCGAAGGCTGCAAAAGCAACGCACGTTCGTGAGCTAGAGCATGTTCAGCCGAAGTGTACGCGGTTCGGCGTGAAGAACATGCTCCAGATAAAAGAAAATAGATCACGTTCGCGGTTCCGTGAAAAGTGAACGTGATCTAGCAAATTCGAAACCCGGCAGGGTGGCTATTCAACGGTGTTTCTATCCGCCACCAACGGCCTTGCCATCTTCATCGACGTAGGCGATGCGGATCATGTTTGTCGATCCCGAGGAGCCAAAGGGAATGCCAGCCGTGACCAGCAACCCATCGCCGGTTTTGACAAACCCGTGTTCAACGGCGAGATTGCAGGCCTTGTTGACCATGTCTGAAACCCGTTCGGGATCGGATGTCATGATCGGGTGGATGCCCCAAACCAAGGTCAGCCGCTGGGCGGTGGCGTGGACCGGTGTCAAGCCGATGACAGGCAGGCCAGGACGTTCTCGCGCGACACGCAGTGCTGTGGAGCCAGTCGCGGTAAAGCAGACGATGGCAGACAACTTGACCGTCGTTGCGACGGCATAGGAGGCAGCTGCGATCGCATCATTGGCGGTTGGCTGAGGTTGCACGCTGGTGGCGTGGACGATCGATGAATAGCTCGGGTCGTTTTCGACCTGGATGGCGATGCGATCCATCATCTGGATGGCTTCGACGGGATACTGACCGACAGCACTCTCAGCCGACAGCATGACGGCGTCAGCGCCGTCGAACACAGCGGTTGCGACGTCCGACACTTCAGCGCGCGTCGGCATCGGAGAGGTGATCATGCTCTCCAGCATCTGCGTTGCCACAACCACGGGCTTGCCCGCCGTGCGGGCTTGCCGCGTGATGCGTTTTTGCAGACCGGGAACGCGCTCCACTGGCATCTCGACGCCAAGATCACCGCGCGCCACCATGAACCCATCTGCGGTGGCGATGATGGAACTAAGATCCTCTATGGCGGAAGGCTTCTCGATCTTGACCATGATGGCGGTGTCGGTGGAAATCAGCTTGCGGGCATCTTCGATGTCCTGGCCGCGCTGCACGAAACTCAATGCGAGCCAGTCGGCTCCCAGATCGAGCGCGCATTCCAGGTCAGCCTTGTCCTTTTCTGTGAGCGGTCCGACCGGCAGGATCGTATCGGGCAACGAAATGCCCTTGCGGCTCGCCAAAGGCCCGCCGACAAGCACTTCAGCGCTGATGCGATCTTCGCGAGCCTCAACAACGCGCATTCTCAGCTTGCCGTCGTCCAGCAGCAACGAGTGACCGGGCTCAATAGCTTCGAATATTTGTGGATGCGGTAAGAATACCCGGTTGCTGCTGCCTGATGATTCTGTGCGGTCGAATGAAAAGATGGAGCCTTTCTGAATGATCTGCCGGCCGCCATCGAATTCGCCGAGGCGAAATTTGGGGCCCTGGAGATCGGCCAGAACGCCAATCGGGCAGGAGTATTTCTTCGCAAGAGAGCGAACGTTGAACATGAGTGTTCTGGCGACGTCGTGCGTGGCGTGACTCATGTTGATGCGGAACACGTCGACCCCGGCCAGGAACAACCGTTCCATCATTTCTGGAGAGGAGGACGCGGGGCCCAGTGTAGCTATTAGTTTAACGCGTCTATTGCGTCGCATTGTTTTCAGGCGCCCCTTCATCTGGATCTGTCAGGCGTATGGTCCAATCCTTGGCCTCGCCCGTATCAACTTCGAAAAAACCGGTTCGTTTATAGCCGCGGTTGCTGCAATCGTTGACCCCACGGATCGCAAACGACTTGTCGTTTGTGCACATGAAGTTCTTGCCGACCCATTCGCCACCCTGGTCGTAGTCGACCGCGTGGACGTAAATGAAGCGGCTTGGAACGTCACCTTTGAGCAGGGTTTCGCAGGTCTGTGAGGCGATGTTCCACCATCCTTCAGTCGCCCAGCCTTCCTTATCCTGATAGCCGATGGCCACTCCAATGCGGCTTCCCGTCGAATTGCAGAGCTTAAGGTCGGCACGGGCGTCCGGCGTGGAGATGAGCGCCAAAAGAAATAGTCCCAATGCGGTGATTGCAACACGAATACTGCGCCAGGTTGCTGGGGTGCGTGTCTGTGTACGTTGTGCAATTGGTATCCGCCCAGCCTCGCTGAGGCAAGGAAGTGACAACACTGGGAAAAATTTCAAAGCGTCGCTCATATAGGAACTGTTGCTGGTCACGGATCGACCAGGATCACTCGGAAATCGTTGACGTTGGTTTGGGTCGGGCCGCATTCCACAAGGTCTCCAATGGCTCGAAAGAATGTAGTGGAGTCATTGTTTTCGAGAGACTTTGCGGCATTAATATTTGCGGCTGAGGCGCGTTTCAGCGTGTCGGGCAGAACGATTGCTCCTGCTGGATCCGTGGCGCTGCCGGCGCCGCCATCCGTGCCGTCTGTGTCTCCGGCAAGGGCGCAAATGCCTTCTGCGCCCTCAAGCGCTATCGCGACGGCCAATGCGTATTCCTGGTTCGGACCGCCGGAACCTTCGCCGCGGATTGTTACTGTCAGCTCACCGCCGGACATGACGGCTATGCGTTTGCCTGCGGACTTGGCCTCCAGAGCAAGGCGGGCATGTTCCTCGGCGACATCACGTGCTTCACCTTCCAGCGCATCACCAAGTGAGACGACTTCGTATCCAGCGGCTTCGGCGATCGCGGCTGCCTTGGCAATGGATTGGCGTGGCGCCGCGACGATTTCAAAGCGGGCATGGGCGAGACGAGCGTCATCCGGTTTCAGCGTCTCGTTTGCCTCATCTGCGAGAATGGCCTGGATTTCTGGTGCGGCATCAATGCCGTAATGGTGGAGGATTTCGCGCGCCTCCTGAAGCGTCGTCGGGTCTCCGATTGTCGGACCGGAGCCGATCGCGGCCGGGTCATCGCCGGGAATGTCGGAGATGGCGAGTGTCAAAAGCGCGGTGTTTTTACCGACGGCCGCGGCAAGCTTGCCACCCTTGATCGCCGAGAGGTGCTTGCGGATACAATTCATTTCCGTAATGCGCGCGCCTGAGCGCAGCAGCTGCTTGGTCAGGTTCTGCTTCGCATCAAAGGTTATGCCGCTGGCAGGCGCTGACCACAGGGCAGATGCACCACCTGACATTAGCGCCAGCACCAAGTCGCCTGGGCCCGCACTGGCGGCCAGTTGCAATGCGCGCTGGGCGGTTTCGATGCTCATCTGGTCGGGTACGGGGTGGCCAGCTTCGATAACCTCAATGATCTCGGTGGGCAGTCCGTAGCCGTGCCGTGTAGTGACGAACCCCGAAATGCGGTCGCCTTGCCCAAGGGCCATGTAGTGACGCTCAGTGGCCTGTGCCATTGCGGCGGCGGCCTTGCCTGCACCGACGATGATGATGCGGCCGCCCTCTGGAACGGCAGGCAGGAACGGAGGAACGCAGGTGCCTGGATGGGCGGCGGTGACTGCTGCCTGGTACAACTGCATGAGGAGGGCGCGGCTATCGGTGCTTTGGGGCATTGTCTGTCCTTCTGGTTCGCGGCACTCAGCAAAGTTAGCGAACTAGGTGATACCCGCCAAGCTAAGACCTGTCTGCCTTGAGTGTGTTTGCGAAATCGATCGGGCGGCGTCAAGCACATGCAGATGCGGAACGGATTCCCGGGGATAGGAAGTCCTGCGGCGCCGTTGCTGGTGTTCACTCAAGGATCGAAACATTATAGTCATCGCCTATGCAGAAAAGACACTCTCCGGGGGCAGGGGCGCGCATCGCCGCCATAGAGGCTCCGAGCCATCGCATTCTCGCAGGCCGTGCGGATGCTGGCCTCATAATTGTTTGCGATCACGCAGAAAATACGCTTCCCCCGGATTATGGAACCCTTGGTTTACCAACCGACCAGCTTGAGCGGCATATTGCCTATGATATTGGCGCCAAAGGGGTCGTCGAGCACCTTTCGGCAATTCTCGATGTGCCGGCAATTCTTACACGCTTTTCCCGTCTACTGATCGACCCCAACCGTGGTTCCGACGATCCAACGCTAATAATGCGGCTGTCTGACGGTGCTGTCATCCCTGGCAACCGCGTGCTGAGGGAAGACGAACGCCGCAAGCGAATCGATGATTGGTATCGCCCCTACCATCAGGCTGTCGACGCGTTGATCGACAAGGCACGAGAGCACCATCCCCATCCCGCTCTGCTGTCCATTCATTCTTTCACGGAGGTCTGGCGTGGTGAAATCCGCCCGTGGCAGGTGGGTGTATTATGGGATGCCGACGATCGCGTTGCCGGTCCGCTGATCGACACTCTGGTTGCTGAGGGAGACTTGCTGGTCGGTGACAACGAGCCCTACAGCGGCAAGCTCAAGGGTGACTGCATGTGGGAGCATGGCACGCAGCGTGGCCTGCCACATGCTCTCATCGAAGTCAGGCAGGACCTCATACGTGAGGAAAGGGGGCAACGCGAATGGGC